>DASTVC010000629.1:0-2573 GCA_035759295.1 Longimicrobium sp.
TTCCCTATTCCCTATTCCCTATTCCCCTATTCCCTGCCCCGCAACGCCTCGATCCGCGCGATCTCCTCGTCCGACAGGCGGAAGTCTCCGCCGCCCATCACGCCTTCCACCTGCTCGGCAGAGCGCGCGCCGACGATGGCGCCGGTGACGGCGGGCAGGCGCAGCGTCCAGGCAATGGCCACCTCGCCCGCGGAGCGGCCATGCGCCTCGCCAATGCGACGCAGCTCGTCGGCGATGGCCAGGTTGCGGGAGAGCTGCGGCTCCTGGAAGCGCTCGTCGCGGCCGCGCCAGTCGCTTTCCGGCAGGCTGGCCGCCCGCTCGCGCGTCATCCCGCCGGTCAGCAGGCCGCTGCCCATGGGCGAGTAGACGATCACGCCAATGCCGTTGGCCTCGCAATACGGCAGGACCTCGCGCTCCACGTCGTCCTCGATCAGCGAGTACTGGGGCTGCAGCGAGGTGACGGGCGCGATCTCCTGCGCCATCCGCAGCAGCGGCACGTCCCAGTTGCTTACGCCGATCCACCGCACCTTTCCCTCACGCCGCAACTCCTCCATCGTCCGCCACCCCTCCTCGTTCTGCGCGGGATCGTCGGGGACGGGCCAGTGGATCTGGTAGAGGTCGATGGCGTCCACGTTCAGGCGGCGCAGGCTGGCCTCGCACTCGCGCCGGACGGAATCGGCCGTGAGCACCTTGCGTATGTCGCGGTTCTCGTCCCACACCAGGCCGCACTTGGTGAACACGTACGGTCGCGCGCCCGACCACCCCTCCACCGCGCGGCGCACCAGCTCTTCGGAGTGCCCCAGGCCGTACACGGCTGCGGTGTCGATCCAGTTCACCCCCATCTCCAGGGCCCGGTGGATGGATTCGATGGCGGCCTGGTCGTCCTGCGGCCCCCACCCAAACTCCCACCCCGCCCCGCCGATGGCCCACGAGCCGAAGCCGATGGGCGTGATATGCATGTCGCTGTTCCCGAGCTTCCGCGTCTGCATGGCGTCCGTCTGTCTCATCGTGAAGATGCCCCCCGGCTCCGGGCGAGCGGAGGCCGCGGGGGTGGGTGCGCGATCCGTGCCCCCGGTGGAGCAGCCGCGTCGGGAGATGAGCGTTCCCACCCGCCAGCGCCCGCACCGCTTCTGTGCCTGCAGGATGATCACGCCAGCCAGTCGATGGACTGCCCGTGAAAGCCGGTGAGGGCGACGGGCTCTCCGTTGACGGCGAGCAGCGCGCGGCTGGCGGGCGGCTCCGCGTCCAGCCTGGCGGTGATCCAGGGGAACACGATGGGATCCTCGTTGCTGATCCACACGGCGTCGAGCGCACGCACGGCCTCCGCGAAGCGGTCGCGGTCCTCAGGGGCGACGTAGGCGAGCACGGCGGTGTGGAAGATGACGAGCGTGGCGTCCGCCGGCGCGGTGGCGGCGACGGCGTGCAGGTCGTGGAGCAGATCGCCCTTCACCACGCGCGGCGGATCGCGCCGCGCCACGTCCAGCGCGGCGTGCAGCCGCTCGGCGCGGGCTTCCTGGCCGGGCCACACCAGCGTCCGCAGCCACGCCGCCGCGTCCGGATCGCGGACGTCCAGCGGGTTCAGGTCGAGCCCCGCGCGCCAGGCGATGCGCGCCAGCCGATCCGGAAGAGGCGTCGCCTCGTTCGCGCGGCAGGGAAAGACGGGCGCGCGATCCGCATCCGGCCCCTGTGGCGCCAGCCGCGCGCGGCCGTAGTCGTAGCCGTAGCGGTCGGGGAGCAGGCACAGCCCCGCGGACGCGCCCACCTCCAGCAGCGCCAGCGGCTGCGGCAGCCGCGCGAGCACGGGGAGCAGCGTGGCGCAGCGTCCCGGCTCGTTGGTCTGCGTGCTCCGCGCGAGCACAATGGCGCGAATGGCCTCCCCGTGCCGCGCGACCAGCTCCGCGAAGTGCCCCGGGTCGCGCGGCGTGCCGTACAGGTGCCGCACCGCTGCGAACACCAGGTTCGGCTGCTGCTTGCGCTCCGGCAGTGACGCGACGAAGCCGAGCAGCGCCTCCGACTCCGCGACCTCACGCGCCATCGCCTCGTACAGCGGCGACACGCCGTGCGCCTCGTGGTCGGCCCAACCGCGGTAGCGCGCGCGGATGTCCGCGAAAACGTCGGGATGATTCACGGGTCGATGTGTATCGTGTGAGGTAACGCGCCGTCCGCGTCCCGGGATTTTGTGCAGCCCGCCGCAAGGGCGAATAAATTCGCTGCAACAACTACACGAAATCCGCCTTCGCGGATTGGCGGCACCGGTGTTGGGGCGAGCGCGGTGCGCGCCCCCGGCAGCGGACGCGTAGGTGCGTGGAACGCCGCACACGGTCCGGCCGCCGAGTCCGCGCAGGCGGACTTTGCGACGTTGTAGCGGCGAATTTATTCGCTCCCGCAAGCGGTCTGCACGTGCCCTGCGATTTCCCACGGGGACTGCGGCTCCGTAACCCGCCGTTCCGCGCGGCCCCCATCATCCACGCGCACTGAGCCCAGGGCTACGACGCGCCCGCCAGTCCGCGAAGGCGGACTTCGTGTGGTTGTTGCCGCGAATTTATTCGCCCTTCCCAGCGGACCGCACGTAC
>DASTVC010000630.1:0-3470 GCA_035759295.1 Longimicrobium sp.
GCTGCCCCTGGCCGCGCCCGGCATCATGGCCGGCGTGCGCACGTCCGCCGTCATCGCGGTGGGGACGGCGACTCTGGCGGCGTTCATCGGCGCGGGCGGGCTGGGCGATCCCATCGTCGCCGGGCTGGCGCTGAGCGACACGCGGATGATCCTGTCCGGCGCCATCCCCGCCGCCCTCCTCGCCCTACTGGTGGATGCGGCGCTGGCGCTCGCGGAGCGCCGGGTGCGGCCGCGGAGTCTGGGTTGATCGCCGCCACGGGCTGAAGCCCGCGGCTAGAACGGCCATAAGCCCCGCCCTGGGCTCGCGGAGCTCGCCCGGCGGGGCTTCACCTGCTCGCGTCGGCCGGGTCCGGGAATGCCGGGAGCCTCAGTGAGGGCGATACGGCGTAGCTGCCCTCGCGATTCGCCCTACAGAAGGAACGCCGCCGCTGCTCCGGCGGCCGCCGCGGCGGCAAGGAGGGAGGCCCGTGCCCGGCTCCTGCGGCGCGTGCGCGCCCGTTCGCGGTCGGCCTCGGCAGATGGCCAGGTGGCGGGGGCATGGGTGGAGAGGTGGTCGGCCGCCGCGCGCATCACCCGGGCCAGGCCGGGGTCCACCACCAGTCGGGGCACGTCGTCCAGGCTCGTCCACCGCCGCTCGCGCTGGTGGGCTTCGGGCCAGGAGGAAAGCTCCCGCGTCACGCGCATCAGGAACACCTCCACCAGCGGCCCATCGTCCCCGCCGCCGTGCCGGTACTGGTCGAACGGGGTCCGCTCGATCTCCCCGCGCACGCCGCCCTCCTCCTCCGCCTCCCGCGCCGCGGATCGCGGAACGCCGAGCCTGCGCTCCACCTTGCCCTTGGGGATGATCCACCCGTCGCCCCCGCGCGGCGTGACCAGCAGCACCTCGACCAGGCCGCCCGCCATGCGATAGGGGAGCGCCGCGCATTGCGGCGGCCGGGTTTCTCCGCGTCCGTCATCCCTCAAAACAACATCCTCTGGATACGCAGTGTCGATGGGCACTTCGCGCCGACGGAGGAGCAAGGAGCAAGCCCCGCTTCGGACGGGTGGTGTGAGGGGCGCGCCCCCTCCGGGCTCGCATTACTCGCCCACCTCCCCCACAAAAGACTGGGGGCGGCTGATGCGGGACCGCGGGATCCCTGCCACGTGGCAGGCACTCACCTCATCGAACGGCCTGACAATCTGCGAAGGCAGATTTCGCGTGCTTGTTGCCGCGAATTTATTCGCCCTTGGCGCGCCTGCCGATTCTCTCCTCCGGGCCTGCTCATCCTGTCTCGCCCCCGCCCGCTCCGCACCAAACGACCGTTCCCGCGAGGTGGGTGTACACTCTAGCTTCCGCCATCCACCGACACCAATCCAGCCCCGCCCGGACGCGCGCATGCTGAACGCGGTTCCCATTGACACCCCCGACATCGACCTTACGACGCTGGACCGCCTGATCGGCCAGGTAGAGACCGTCTTTCGCGGCAAGCGCGAGACGGTGCGCCTGTCGCTGGCGGCGCTGCTTTCGCGCGGGCACCTGCTGTTCGAGGACATTCCCGGCGTGGGCAAGACCACCCTGGCCCGCGCGCTGACGGCGGCGCTGGGGCTGGAGTTCCGGCGCATCCAGTTCACCAGCGACCTGCTGCCGTCGGACGTCCTGGGCGTCTCCGTCTACAACCCGCGCACGCACGAGTTCGAGACGCGGCCCGGCCCCATGTTCACCAACGTGGTGCTGGCGGACGAGATCAACCGCGCGCCGCCGCGCACCCAGAGCGGGCTGCTGGAGGCCATGCAGGAGGGCCGCGTGACCATCGACGAGCGCAGCTTCGACCTGCCGCGCCCGTTTCTGGTGATGGCCACGCAGAACCCGCTGGAGCAGCACGGCACCTATCCGCTCCCGGAGAGCCAGCTCGACCGCTTCATGATGCGCCTGTCCATCGGCTATCCGGACGTGGACGAGGAGCGCAACGTGATCCTGCAGTCGGCGGGGGGGAGCGATGCCATCGACCGCATTCGCCCGGTTCTGGATCCCGCGTCCGTGCTGGCGCTGCAGGAGCGGGTGGATACGGTGCACGCGGACGCATCAATTGTGGACTACCTGATGGCGATCATCGCGGCCACGCGCGCCGAGCCGCGCTACCGGGCAGGCGCCAGCACCCGCGGCGCCATCGCGCTGCTGCGGGCGGCGCGCGGGTATGCGCTGGTGGATGGCCGTGAGTTCCTGGTGCCCGATGACGTGCGGCGCCTGGCCGTCCCCGTGCTCGCCCACCGCCTGCTCCCCGCCGGCGCGACGTCCGCCACCGGCGAGGCGTACGCGGAGGCGGTGTCGGTGCTGGAGGAGTTGCTGGGGCGCATCGCGGTGCCGGTGTAGGGGCTCGGGCCCTCACCCGGCGGGCCCTCACCCGGCTCGTTCCTCGCCTGCCCTCTCCCGCAAACTGCGCGGGAGAGGGGATAAACGTCGCACGGGGGGGGCGGGGCGATGTGGCGGCTCCGAGTTGGCCCCCTCCGGGCCGGCACCACCGGCCCACCTCCCCCGAAACTGCCGGGGGAGGTTGTTGTGGGGCAGGACTTCGGCGGTTCGAGCAGTTTCGAGCTGCGCCCGAGAGTGGCCCCCTCTCCCGGCCTCTCCCCCGCAAACAGCGCGGGAGAGAGGTGACGCGAGTCGAACGCCCAGAGCGCAGCCGAAAACGGCCAGGCGGGACTATAGGCCGTCGAAACGGGATCGAATTCTCCCCTTTCTCCCGCGTAGCGGGGGAGAGGGGCCGGGGGAGAGGGGGCCCTGTCGGGCGCCAGCGAGATGTTGTTCGAAGACGCCCGACTCCCTACGGCTACACCCTCCCCTCTCCGTGAGGAACGAACGGGGAGGGGCCGGGGGAGGGGCACCCCGCGGACGCAGTTCGACGCCCTTCGCCGAGCCGCCGAATCCTGATCCACCACTTTCGCACTTTCGTACTTTCGTACTCTCGCACTTTGTCGTCGTCCGTGAACTCCCGCACTAACGCACTTCCGCACTCCCGCACTTCGTCCGCCGTCCGCCGCCGCATCCGACGCTGGATGCGGCCGCCGCGGCGGCTGCGGTTTTCGCGCGCGGGGTGGTTTTTCAGCGGGGGATCGGTGCTGCTGGGGGTGGCGGCCATCGGCACGGGGAACAACCTGCTCTTCCTGATGCTGGGCGGCATGCTGGGCTTCATCACCCTCAGCGGCTGGCTGAGCGAGCAGATGCTGCGGCGTCTGCAGGTGCGGCGCCGCCCCGCGCGCGCCACGGCGGGGGCTCCATCGCGCATCGTCTACGAGGTGCGCAACGGCAACCGGCGGCTTCCCGCGTACTCGGTGGAGGCGGGCGAGGCGCGGGAGAAGGCGCGCGGGTGGATCCCCGTCATCGAGCCGGGGCAGGGGGGGACGGCGCGCGCGGACCGGGTCTGGGATACGCGCGGCGTGTATCCGCTGGAGACGGTGACGCTGTCGACCTCGTTCCCGTTTGGCCTGTTCAT
>DASTVC010000631.1:0-3832 GCA_035759295.1 Longimicrobium sp.
CCGGCCACGCGCCCATGCTGCAGGCGCTTCAGCGCATCTTCAGCGAGCACCAGCAGGGCGGCCGCGTCCGCTTCGAGTACGACACCGAGATCTACTTCGGCCGCGCGGACTGATCGTCATCCACCGAAAAAGAGGTTCATCGCGGATTTTGTTGCACACCACGCTGGACGGAAGCGATGGCGGGCGTACCATGCGCGACTCCGTGTCCTGCACGTCGGCCGTTGTGGGTCGCACCGGGCTTCCCTGGGGACTTCGGGAACGGCGGAAGGAGAGAAGCGCGGCAGGGGGCCATCCGCGTTTTTTCTGACAACCCCTTTCCCGCCGCAGCGCCCCGCGACCCACCATTCCGGCTTCACCTGATGCGCGATCCCGCGAACCGTCCCCTCGCGCAAACCTTTACGGAACGCCCCCGCCTTCTCGCGGGCCCTGGCTTCGCGAGATCGCGCATCAGGTGTTCGTGGAGGCTGGCTCCGGTGCGCTTGCGGCGGGACGTCGGCGCGGGGCCGGGGACGAGGATGGCGGGATAGGTATCTCCCAGAAAACGCGGATGGCCCCCTGCCGCGCATCCATCCCTCTGCCGTTCCCGACGCATCCACACACGTGTGGAGCAAACCTCGCCTGCCGACGTGCCCTGACCCCCTTCCACTGCATCGCGGGTCATCTGGCCCGTTACCCGCAGGTTGCAACCTGATCCGCGATGAAACGAAAAAGAAGGCCCACACGGAGTCATCCGGGGAAACGGCACGAGAAAACTCCGTTCCCTCCGTTGACTCCGTGTGAGGCCTTCTTTTCGTCCCCGGGTAGACGCCCGACGAGCGGGTCAGCCGCCGGTGGGGGAGAGCAGCGCCTCTACCTGCTCGCGGCGGGGATCGCTGCGGCGGGCGCGCTCCATGTAGCGGCGATACGCCTCCGTGGCATCGCCGGGCGCGCCCCAGTCCCGCACCAGGCCGATCACGTACCATGGCTCCGCCCAGTAGGGGGCGGCCGCGGCGGCGGCCTGAAGCTCCGTCTGCGCCTCGTCCAGCCGGCGCACGCGGGTGAGCAGCATGGCGTAGAGCACGCGCGTCACGGGGTCGCCCTGGCCCGCCTCCACCGCCAGCGCCATCTCCTGCACGGCCGTCGCGGTGTCGCCCTCCGCCAGCGCCAGCGCGCCCATGCGCACGTGGGCGGGGTGGTAGGACAGGTCCTCCAGCAGCGCCCGCGCGTACGCCTCGCGCGCCGCGTTTTGATCGCCGGCGCGCTCCAGCATCATCCCACGGCTGTGCTCCAGAACGGCCTTGCTGTCGTAGAAGCGGATCAGCTCCTCGCGCTCCTCTTCCACGCTCATGTCGATGGCCTGCTGCAGCTCCGCCAGCGCCGCCGAGTCGTTGCCGATCAGCCCGAACATCCGCGCGCGCTCGTGGCGGATGTAGCGCCGCGTCTCTGACCGGCGGCCGCGGTTGTCCCGCAGCGCCTGGTCGTACGCATGCAGCGCCTCCTGCGCCCTGCCTTCGCCCGCCAGAACGCGCGCACGCAGCAGCGGCGGCATGTCCTGCATGATGGTCTCCGTGTAGTACGAGGCCAGCGCGCCGTCCGCGCCGGGGGCGTCGGCGCCCAGGATGTTCATCACCACCGCCCGCACCAGCTCGCGCTCGAACGGCCGCTGCACGAACGGGTCGATGCGCAGGGCGCGAAAGTACAGCGAGTCGATGGCCAGCACCTCGGCCGAGGTGCGCGTGCCGCGCTCGCCGTCCCAGTAGCGCACCAGCCGCCGCGGGTTCGACATCAGCAGCGCCACGTGGCGGCCGTACAGCGGGTCCGCCCAGGTGGGGTCGATCTGCGACGCCCAGTAGAAGGCCGCCGCCGCCTCTTCCGGGCTGCGCTCCAGCCGCTCCCGCCCGAGGCGGTAGTAGGCGCCCGCGTCGTTGGTGTCCGCGGCGGCGGCCAGCCGGGGCCTGCGCGGAACGTCGCCCACGCGCTGGGCCTGCAGCGGGGCGGCGGCGGCGAGGCCCGTGAGGGAGAGGATAAAGAGCGTGCGCATCATGGGATGGATGAGACGGAGTTGGCGGGGCGGCGGACCGCGCGGCACGGCCGGAGCACGCGGCAACGGATCCGCGGATCGGGATCGACGGTCGGGGCTGGTGGGTTAGAACGAGGGGCCTGCGTGGAGACCGGCGGTGGAGACCTTCGTGGAGCTGCCCTGCGGATGCCATAGTAGGCGAGCGCCGACCGGCACGCAACCTTTTTGGCCGATTCGGGGCTTTGCTCTCGCCCCAACGTTTGGCGGGCTCTGGTGGTAATAGAGTCCGGAGCGCCGCGCGGGCAGTGCGCGCGGCCCGTGACATCGAGTTGAAGGACGAGTGTGATGATGACGAAGCACCTGGCCCGCGCCACCTTTGCCCTGCTGCTGGCGGCCGCCGCCGCGGCGCCGGCGGCGGCGCAGCAGCAGACGCCGGAAGCGCGCGCGCAGCAGGAGCGCGAGCGCGCCAGCGCCGACCGCGTGCGGGCGAACGCCGCGCGCACGCGGGCCGAGCGCGCCCGCCAGCAGACCCAGGAGCGGGCCGCCTTTCGCGAGGACGCCGAGCGCCGCGCCTTCGACATGCTGCTGAACCACCGCACGCAGCTGCAGCTGAGCGAGCAGCAGGTGCGGCAGCTGGAGAGCATCCGCGGGCGCCTGGAGCAGCAGAACGCACCGCTGCGGGCGCGGCTGGTGGAAGAGCACCAGCGCGTGCAGGCCGAGCGCCGCGCCCAGCTGGAGCGCATGAGCGCCGAGCAGCGCCGCGAAGAGCTGCGCCGCCTGCGCCGCGACGGCCGCCCCGGCGTGCCGGAAGCGCTGCAGCCCACCGTGCGGCAGATGCGCCTGAACATCAACGAGGCCGTGCACCAGGCGCAGGGCGTGCTCACCGCCGAGCAGCGGCTGCGCGCGCAGACCCTGCTGCGGGCGCAGATGCAGCGCGCCCGCCGGGCAGAGGCGCAGGGCCAGCAGGGCCGCCGCCGCCCCCGCGGCGAGATGCAGCGCCGGCGCCAGGAGCGCCGCGAGAGGATCCAGGGCCGGCGGCCGTGAGCACCGCCGCGTCCGCCCTGCCGGTGGACCTCGCCCCCGCGCGGGCCGCCGCGGCCGCGCCCGTGGACGACGAGCCCGCGCTGGTGGAGCGCGTGCGCCGCGGCGACGCCGCGGCGTTCGACGCGCTGGTGAACCGCTACATGCGCCGCGCCTTTGCCGTCGGTTACCGGCTGCTGGGCAACCGCGAAGACGTCGAGGATCTGGTGCAGGAGACCTTCATGGCCGTCCTGCAGAAGATCGATGGCTTCGAGCGCGGGCGCGCCTTTTCTCCCTGGTTCTTCCGCATCCTGGTGAACCGGGGGCTCAACGCCCGCAAGTCGCGCGCGCTGCGCACCACGCACGACATCCCCGACGCCACCGCGGCGCGGGGCGCGTCGCCCGAGCGGCACGCGGAGCAGACGGAGCTGCGCGAGCGGCTGCGCGGGGTGATGGCCACGCTCCCCGAGCGGCAGCGGGTGATCGTGGAGCTGTTCGAGCTGGAGGGGTTCGGAAGCACGGAGATCGCCGAGATCCTGGAGATTGCCGACGGCACCGTGCGCTGGCACCTTCACGAAGCCCGCAAGGCGCTGCGGCAGGCGCTGGCGGCGTATGAAAGGAAGGACTGACGATGGATGAGATCGAACGCGACCCGGCACTGGCCGCGGCGCTCCGCGGACTGGACGGCGACGCCCCCGCGATGGACTGGGACGCCCTGCGCGCCCGGGTGGCGGCCCAGGCGGAGCTTCCGCTGGCCCGCCGCCGCCGCGCGCTCACGATGCGCCGCGGACTGCGCGCCATCGTACCCCTTGC
>DASTVC010000632.1:0-6120 GCA_035759295.1 Longimicrobium sp.
CCGTCACCCCGTCACCCCGTCACCCCGTCACCCCGTCACCGCGTCACACCGTCACACCATCACACCATCACACCATCACACCATCACATCATCACACCATCACACCATCGCCCCATCCCGCCGCGGCAGGCGCACGGTAAACGTCGTCCCGCCGGCTTCCGACGACACCACGTCGATCCGCCCCGCGTGCGCGGTGACGATGCGCTCGGCGATGTACAGGCCCAGGCCCAGATTCCCCGTCGGCCCGCTGGAAGGGGCGTTGGCGGACGGCTCGCGCGGCTTCATGGGATTGAAGATGCCGTTCAGCCGGTCGCCGGAGATGACCGTGCCGTGGTTGCTCACCGCCATGCACACCTCGTCGTCGCTGCCGTGCACCTGCACCGTGACGGCGGTCCCCGCGGAGCCGTGCTCCAGCGCGTTGCCGATCAGGTTGGCAACCACCTGGCTGATGCGCGCGCAGTCCCACTCCCCCTCCAGCTCGCCCCGCGCGTCGATCTCGATGCTCCGCTCCGGGTGCGCCGCCGTGATCTCGTCGACCACGTCGTGCACCGCCTTGCCCATGTTCATGGGGGCGCGGACGATGGGAATGCCCCCGCCCAGGCGGCTGCGGGTGAAATCCAGCAGGTCGCCCACCAGGTGCACCATGCGCGTGGAGCTGCTGGCGATGCGCCTGGTGAGCGTGAGGAAGGGCTCCTGCAGCTCGTGGGTGTCGAGCATGAAGCGCGAGGAGGTGAACACCGCCCCCAGGGGCGTGCGCAGGTCGTGGCCCAGGATGGCCAGGAACATCTCCTTGGAGTGGTCCAGGTCCTCCGTGTAGCGCGTCACCGACTCGGCCAGCGACTGGTCGATGGCCTCGTTGAAGCGCGTAAGGTCGTCCACGTCCTGGGCGGTGATGACCTCGCCGCTGTCCCGGATCCACAGCCGCAGCACACTGGCGCGCAGGGCACGGTACTCCGAGACCATCTGCTCCATGGTAAAGCCGCTCTCCGCCCGCCCGGCGCCGTGCTCCTCGGCGGCCGTGTCGGCCTCGCCTTCGGTGGACGGCGCTTTCCCCTTGGACTTCTCCGCCTGCGCGTCGCCGCCCTGGGGCGTGTCCAGGTCGGCGGCGATCACCGTGAGCATCTCGTTGGCGTGGTCGCGCAGCGCCGCGATGTCCATGGCGCCGCTGGCCGGCGTGCAGGTGCGCGCGAACGCCTCCCACTCCGCCAGGATGGGCTCGCGGTTGCCCAGGATGAAGTCAGCGAGTCGCATCGGCTCCTTCGTCCGGCTGGGGAATGCATGCCGGCCCGCGCGCCGCGTCCGTCGCGGGCGCCGGGGTCCGGACCGACTGGAAGCTCTCCTCCATCAGCGCCAGCAGCCGGTACCCGGCCGCGTTCACCTTGCGCAGGTCCGCCAGGTACCCCGTGTCCCCCGCCTCCACCGCCTGCTCGATGAGCAGCTCGGAGTAGCCGATGATCTGCGTGAGCGGCGTGCGCAGCTCGTGGATGAGCTCCGGGGGGAGCGGATGACGCACGGGTTCGACCGGGGCGGCCGGCTCGCTCACGGCGCCGCCTCCGCCGCGGGCCCGCCCAGCAGCGCCTCCATCTTGCCCAGCAGCCGCGGGAGCTCGATGGGCTTGGTGTCGTACTCGTCGCACCCCGCCTCCAGCGCCTTTTCGCGGTCGCTGGACATGGCGTGCGCCGTGAGCGCGATCACCGGGATGTGGCGGGTGGCGGGGTCGGCCTTCAGGCGGCGCGTGGCCTCCCACCCGTCCAGCACGGGGAGGCTCATGTCCATCAGCACCAGGTCGGGCGTCTCGGAACGGGCCATGTCCACGCCGGCCTGGCCGTCCGTCGCCAGCACCACCTGGTAGCCCTTTCGCTCCAGCCGGCGCGACAGCATGTCACGGTTCATCTCGTTGTCCTCGACGAGCAGGATCTTGCTCATTGCACCTCTTCCTGGCGCCGCCCCACCGGGGCACGCCGTTCGTCTCCGCGTACGAGCGTCATGTCGCGGGGCGCGACCCACTCGTCCAGCAGGTCGCGCACCTGCAGCAGCAGCCCTTCGAGCGATCCGCCCTCCTTCTTGAGCACCGACTCCACGTGGCCGTTCAGCCGCAGCCGGTCGGCCGCGGTCAGGTCGCGCGACGACAGCACCACGATGGGGATGGACCGCCACTCCTCGTGCAGCCGCACCTGCTCGGCAAACTCGAAGCCGTCCATCACGGGCATCATCAGGTCCAGCAGGATCAGGTGGGGGCGCTCGTTGCGCAGGCACTCCATTGCCGCCAGGCCGTTCTCCGCCTCGCACACCTTCCACCCCTCCTTCTCCAGCACCTTGCGGGTGAGCGCTCGGGCGGCCGGGTCGTCGTCCACCAGCAGCACGGGGCAGGGGGGGTGCGGACAGGTGTGCTTGCGCAGAATGCGCGACAGGCGCTGGCGGTTCACCGGCTTGGTGGCGTAGTCGCTGGCGCCGAGCGCGAAGCCGCGCCCGGGGTCGTCCACCATCGTCAGCATCACCACCGGTATGTCGCGCAGCGCGGCGTCGGACTTGAGGGCGCGCAGCACGCTCCAGCCGTCCATCTCGGGCATCATCACGTCCAGGGTGATGGCCACGGGGTGGATCTGCCGCGCCAGGCGCAGCCCCTCGCGCCCGCTGGCCGCCACGCGGACGCGGAAGCCCTCCTTGCCCAGGTAGCGCTCCATCAGCTCGCGCTGCACCGGGTCGTCGTCGATCACCAGCACGCAGCCGGCGTCGGGGAACGCCCCGCCGGCATCGGCCTCTCCGTCCTCCGCCGCCGCGTCCGGGGCGGCGTCACCCGCCACCTCGGGCGCGGGGTCCAGCCCGGCCGTGCTGACGACCACGGGAAGCATGATGGTGAAGACGCTTCCTTCGCCCGTCACGCTCTGCACCGTCACGTCGCCGCCCATCATCTGGCAGAAGCGGCGGGTAAGGGCCAGTCCCAGCCCCGTGCCGCCGAACCTGCGGGTCGTCGACGTGTCGGCCTGGGTAAAGTCCTGGAACAGGCGCACGATCTGGTCGGGGCCCAGCCCGATCCCCGTGTCGGCCACGCGAAAGACCATCCATTCGCGGTCGTCCATCGTCTCCCGCAGCGCCGTTACCGTCACCCTGCCGTCGTGGGTGAACTTGACGGCGTTGGACAGGAGGTTGTACAGCCCCTGCCGCACCTTCATCTGGTCGGCGTGCATTCCGCCCAGGTCCGGCGCCACGTCGATGTGCAGCGTGTTGGCGTTGGTCAGCACCAGGGGCTGGATGGTCGACGCGACCTCGGCGATCAGCTCGGCGACGTCGAAGTCTTCCAGGAACAGCTCCATCTTGCCGGCTTCGATCTTGGACAGGTCCAGGATGTCGTTGATCAGCGCCAGCAGGTGCCGCCCCGCGGAGCCGATCTTTTCCAGGTCGGCGCCAAAGGAGGCCAGCTCCATCTCCGCCGCCTCTTCCATCAGCATCTCGCTGTAGCCCAGGATGGCGTTGAGCGGCGTGCGCAGCTCGTGGCTCATGTTGGCCAGGAACAGGCTCTTGGTCTTGTTGGCGTTCTCCGCCGCCTCGCGGGCCTTGGCCGTCTCTTCCTCCGCGCACCTCCGCTCCGTCACGTCCTCCAGCCCCAGCACCAGCAGCTCGCCGTGGTGCCCCGCCTGCAGCTTGCGCGCGTTCAGCAGCATCACCCGCCGGCCGATGCTGGGAAAGTCGTGCTCCAGCTCGAAGTCGTTGAAGACGGTCTCGGCGGGGATGATGTCCTCCAGCAGTGTGCGCAGCGCGGGGATGTCCCACTGCGCGTTCCCCAGCTCGTAGATCAGCCGGTTCTCCGTCTCCGTCTGCGAGACGTGAAAGGTCTCGTAGAAGGCGCGGTTGGCGCTGCGGACGCGGAGCGCGGGGTCCAGGATGAGGAGCGGCTTGCGCACCGTGTCGACGATGTCCTGCGCGTACGTCTCGATCGCCTCCAGCTCCGCCTCTGCCCGCCGCCGCTCGGTCACGTCCTCCATCGCCAGCACCAGCAGCTCGCCGTGGCTCCCCGCCTGCAGCGTGCGGGCGTTGAGGAGCATGGTCCGCCGGCCGATGTCGGGAAAGTCGTGCTCCAGCTCGAAGTCGTTGAAGACGGAGTTGCGGGGGACGATGTCTTCCAGCAGGGTGCGCAGCGCGGGGATGTCCCACTGCCCGTTCCCCAGCCGGTAGATCAGCCGGTCCTCCGTCTCTTCGGCCGAGACGTGGAAGGTCTCGTAGAAGGCGCGGTTGGCCGATCGGACGCGCAGCGTGGTGTCGAGGATGAGCAGCGGCTCGCGCACCGTGTCGACGATATTCTGCGCATACGTCTCGATCGCCTGCACCTCCGCCTCGGACCGCCGGCGCTCGGTGACGTCCTCCATCGCCAGCACCAGCAGCTCGCCGTGGTGCCCCGCCTGCAGCTTCCGCGCGTTCAGCAGCATCACCCGCCGGCCGATGTCGGGAAAGTCGTGCTCCAGCTCGAAGTCGCTGAACACGCTGCTGGCGGGGATGATGTCCTCCAGCAGGGTGCGGAGCGCGGGGATGTCCCACTGCCCGTTCCCCAGCTCGTAGATCAGCTGGTTCTCCGTCTCGTCCAGCGACACGTGGAAGGTGTCGTAGAAGGCCCGGTTGGCGCTGCGGACGCGCAGGGTGGAGTCGAGCATGAGCAGCGGCTCGCGCACCGTGTCGACGATGCTCTGGGCGTACGTCTCGATGGCCTCCAGCTCCGCCTCGCCGCGGCGGCGCTCGGTGACGTCCTCCATGGCCAGCACCAGCAGCTCGTCATGGCTCCCCGCGCGCAGCCTGCGCCCGTTCAGCAGCATGATCCGCCGCCCGATGCGCGGAAAGGTGTGCTCCAGCTCGAAGTCGTTGAACACGGTGCTGGTGGGGATCACGTCCTCCAGCAGGGTGCGCAGGGCGGGAATGTCCCACTGCCCGTTCCCCAGCTCGTAGATCAGCTGGTTCTCCGTCTCGTCGGGCGAGACCTTGAAGGTCTGGTAGAAGGCGCGGTTGGCGCTGCGGACGCGCAGGCTGGTGTCGAGCATCAGCAGCGGCTCGCGCACGGTGGCCACGATGTCCTGCGCGTACGTCTCCATGTCCTGCACCCGCGCCCTGCGGCGGGTGGTGGCGGTCTGCGGCAGGTGGATCATGTCCGGCTCCCTTCAGGGGTGGCGGTCTCTCCGCCCGGGAGGTCCGGGAGATGGATTCGCTCTGCGTCGCGCCGGTAGAGCGGGTGCGCCTCCGCGGCCGGGACGAAGCCGTCGCCGGCGGACTCGCCCGGGCCCAGGAAGAGGACGCCGCCGGGGCGCAGCGCCTGGTGAAAGGTCTCCATCATCCTCGCCTGCGCCTCCGCCGGCTGGGCGGCGAGCAGGCCGCGGCAGCTGACCAGGTCAAGCCGGGCGAAGGGCGGGTCGCGCAGCACGTCGTGCCGGGCGAACAGCACCGCTTCGCGCAGCGCCCGGGACACCCGGTATCCCCCGCCTTCCCAGGCAAAGAAGCGCTTGAGCCGCGCCGCCGGCACCCCGGCGACGGTGGACGCCAGGTACAGCGCGGTGCGCCCCCGGACGCAGGCCACGGGGTCCGTGTCCGTGGCGAACAGCTCCACGGCGGGCGGATGGGGGAGCGTGGCGGCGTGCTCGGCCAGCAGGATGGCGATGGACCACGCCTCCTCGCCCGTGCCGCACCCGGCCACCCATACGCGCACCGGCTCGTCCGGGCCCTTTCCTGCGAAGAGCGAGGGAACCAGCTCCGCCAGCGCGCGAAAGGCGTCGGCGTCGCGAAAGAACCCGCCCGGCGCGCGCCGGGGCGGCGGCGTGATGGTCCGCAGGGTGGTGTCCAGCGCCCGTGGCGGCTCCGGGACGATCGGGACGACCGCCTCCGCGTCCGTCCGGAGCTCCGGCACCCGCGGCTTGCGCGGGGTCTTCGCCGTCTCTGGCGGGTGAATCATGGTCCGCTCCCCTCTTCGTTCGGGCGAGGCAGCCAGACACGGAAGGTGCTCCCGCGCCCTACCTCGCTTTCCACGTCCACGTCGCCCCCCAGCAGCCGGCTGAACTCGCGCGCCGCCGCCAGCCCGATCCCCATCCCCCCGAAGCCGCGGGTAACGGCGCTGTCCACCTGCCAGAAGCGGTCGAAGATGCG
>DASTVC010000633.1:0-5978 GCA_035759295.1 Longimicrobium sp.
CGGCCCGTCCATCCTGCGCCGGGCGCGCCGGTCCGCGCGGGCGGGCTTCGTATCCATCGGCCGATGTCCGTGGGGCACGTGCCGTCGTGCGCCGCGAAGGGGGCGGGCGGGTCAGACCAGCTCGGCCGTGCGCTCGGGGAGGCGGGGAGCGTCGGGGTCGTCGGGAAAGCCCTTCTCCGCCGCGCGGAGAAAGGCGTCCACCACGCGGGGATCGAACTGCGAGCCGGCGTTGCGGACGATCTCCTCCAGGGCGTGCTCGTACGTGCCGCCGTTGCGGTACGGGCGCGAGCTCACGATGGCGTCGTAGGTGTCCACCACGGCCACGATGCGCCCCTGCAGCGAGATGTCGTCGCCGCGCAGGCCGTAGGGGTAGCCGGAGCCGTCGAACCGCTCCTGGTGGTGCAGCACGGCGGGGAGTCCGGGGCGCAGGAACGAGCTGCGCTGCATGATGGTGGCGCCGATCTCGGGGTGGCGCTTCATCTCCTCGTACTCCTCGTACGTGAGCGGCGCCGGCTTCTTGAGCACCTGGTCCGGCACGCCGATCTTGCCCACGTCGTGCAGCAGGGCCCCCACCCACAGCGACCGCAGCTCCTCGCCGGCCAGCCCCATCTCGCGCCCCGTGGCCGTGGCGTAGCGGGCCACGCGCTCCACGTGCCCGCCCGTGTAGTCGTCGCGGGTCTCGATGGCCGTGGCCAGGGAAAGCAGGGCGTCCATCAGCAGCGCCTCGATCTGCCCGGCCTGCTCCGCCACGCGCTCCTCCAGCTGCTGCTGGTAGCTGCGGTTCTCGCGCAGCAGGCGGCGGTAGCTCACGGCGCGCTCGGCCGCCAGCAGCACCTCGTCCACGTGGAACGGCTTGACCAGGTAGTCGTCCGCCTGCAGCCGCAGGGCCTCCACGGCGTTCTCCACCGTGGACGCGCCCGTGAGGATGATGAACGCCACCGTGTCGTCCATGGCGCGCACGCGGCGCAGCAGGTCCAGCCCGCCCATCCCCGGCATCTGCAGGTCGCTGAAGATGAGGTCCGCCCCCAGCGCGCCGAACAGCCGCAAGGCCTCTTCGCCGGAATCCGCCTCGTCCACCGCGTAGCGGTCCGCGGGAAGAATGCCGCGGAGCACCGCCCGGATGGCCGCGTCGTCGTCGGCCACCAGCACGCGCAGCGGGTGCGTCACGGCGCCACCGTGCCCGGCTCGGCGGTGAACCCCTGCACCTCCACCACCACCTCGTGGGCAATGCGCAGCCCCGCGCGCCCGCGGACGGAAAGCTCCGACGCCGGCACCGTGGCCACCGGCCCGCCGTTGACCAGAAAGGTCACCGAATCCGTGCCCACCCGCACCTCCAGGTCGTTGTGGCGCCCCTGCCCGTCCGCGTCGCGGGCGATGTCGGGGTGCCGAGTCCAGTCACGGACGACCGGAGTCTGCGCTCCGTCACGCCGCTTGATCAGGTAGCTGCCGTCGCCGCGCACCAGAAAGTAGCTGTAGCGCTGCTCCGCCTCGCCACCCTCCAGCTGCGTGCCGCCAAAGATCAGCCCGAACCCCTCGTGCAGCCGCCCCGCGCGCTTGCGCAGGCTGGCGCGCACGCTGTACGGCGGCGACAGCTCCGCCGCGCTGGCGGGCCAGAGAATGACGTGCGGCCCCGTCTCGATGGTCGTCGCCTCGCCCTGCGTGATGGTGACGCCGGAGTCGGGGTTGGTGGTCCACGCGGTCGCGGACGCGGTGGGCGCGGGCGGCTGCGCCACGGGCGGACGGGCGGGCGCGGAGGAGTCGGCGGATTTTGCCTCGGCCGCGCCGGAGTCGCCGCCGCAGGCCGCCAGCAGCAGCAGGGCGAGGGGAATGATGCGGTGCGTCATGGGGCTCATGGCTCGAGCGACTTCTGGAGTGCGTCCAGGGGCAGGTCGCGGATGGGAATTTCCAGCGGGACCACGATCTCGGCCTCCGTACGGGTGCGCAGGCGAAAGGTGTCGCGCAGGTGAATGGGCAGGTTGGTGCGGATGGGGATGTTCGCCTTGACCGGCACCCGCACGTTCCGGCTGCCAAACGGCGTGTTGACCGGAAGATTGAAGTCGGTGTCGATGGGGAACGTGGTGTTCACCCGCACGTTGTACCGCTGGTCGATGGGAATGTCGAAGTGCACCGGCGTACCCGCGGGGATGCGCACCGTGTAGTTCAGCGACGCGTCCGTCGTCTTGAGCCGCTCCACCACTCGGCTCAGCGTGGGCGCCAGCAGCCGCTCGGGGTGGCGCAGCGTCCACAGCAGCACGCCGTTGAGCGCCAGCGACAGCAGCGCGACCGCGAGTGCCGCGGGCGCCAGCCAGCGTGCGCGTGTGTGGGGCGCGGATGGGTTCACGTTGCGATGGATTGGCTGCACGGTGCGAGGATCGCGAAACATAAAGCCCGCCGCCCCCGGTCGGAAAGGAGCGGGATCATTGGGATGTGATTACGGCGTATGGACTGGATCGATGAATGAGCTCGCGGCGTCGCATCATGCCGCGGCGCCTCCCCGGGATGACACGCCGCGGTGGCGGTTTCGTTTGCGGGTGAAGCCCTGTTTTGCGAGCGTAGCGAGCAAAGACGGGGCTTATCGCTTTCCCAGCAACGGGTTCACCCGCTCATCTCCGGCGCGGTGCCCCTCCCCCGGCCCCTCCCCGTTCGTTCCTCACGGAGAGGGGAGAATTCGATCGCGCTGCGACGGGCATCGAACTGCGCCCGCTCGTTCCCGGGATTGTGGGTACAGAGAAGGGACGCGAGCACCTGCCCGCGTCCCTCCTCATCCATCCCTCCGATCCAGCCGGCGACGGCTTACGCCATCATCTTGCGCACTTCCTCGGTCATGCGCGGCAGGATCTGGAACAGGTCGCCCACGATGCCGTAGTCGGCCGTCTTGAAGATGGGCGCCTCGGGGTCCTTGTTGATGGCCACGATGTAGCGCGAGGTGCGCATGCCGGCCAGGTGCTGGATGGCGCCGCTGATGCCCACCGCGATGTACAGCGTGGGCGCCACCGTCTTTCCCGTCTGCCCCACCTGCTCGCTGTGCGGACGCCACCCGGCGTCGACCACCGCGCGCGACGCGCCCACCGCCGCCTTGCCGCCGAACGCCTCGGCCAGTTCCTCGAGCAGCTTGAAGTTGTCGGGGCTCTGCAGCCCGCGCCCGCCGGAGATCACGATGGGCGCCTCGCCCACGTCCATCTTCTCCGCCGCGCCCGCCTTGATCTCGCGGACAATGGCGCCGAAGTCGGCCTGGTTCACCGAGACGTCCAGCGTCTGCACCTCGCCCGCCTTGCCGCTCTCGCCCGTGGGGAGAAAGACGTTGGGGCGCAGCGAGAGCACCGCCGGCGTGCCCGTCGCCGCCACCTGCGCGATCAGCTTGCCGGCGTACTCCGGCCGCGTGGCGACGATCTGGCCGCCCTGCACCTCGAGCGCCGTGCAGTCGTTGGCGTAGCCCACGCCCAGGCGGGCGGCCACGCGGGGCGCCAGGTCGCGGCCCATGGAGCTGGCCGGAAAGAGCGCGGCGTCGCAGCCGTGCTCCTGGATAAAGCTGCTGATGACGGTGGTGTAGCCCTCCGCCGAGTAACGGACGAAGGCGTCGCTCTCGCCCACGAACACCTTGTCGGCGCCGTAGCGGCCCAGCTCGGAGGCCGCGGCGGCGGTGCCGGGGCCGCCCAGCAGCACGGCGTGCACCTCGGTGCCCAGCGCGTCGGCCAGGGTGCGGGCGGCGGTCACCACCTCGTGGGCCACCTTGCGGATCTCACCGTCGCGCGTCTCCGCGAACGCGAAAATGCCTGGCATTGTTGGGGTCCTCTCAGGCGTTGGAATTCAGGAACTGAGAGGGAATAGGGAATAGGGAACAGGGAATAGCAAGACAACGGCAACGACGGGCCGAACCCGGCCACTCGCGCGGTTTTCGCAGGCTATTCCCTATTCCCTATTCCCTATTCCCTAGATCACTTTCGCCTCTTCGCGCAGCAGCTTGAGCAGCGCGGGCACGGCGTCGGGGCCCTCGCCCACGATGCGGCCGGCCTGGCGCTCGGCGGGGTAGCTGAACCCGCGTACCTCCACCCCGGCGTCGCCGACGGTGGCGGGCTTCTCTTCCAGCGGCTTCTTCTTGGCCGCCATGATCCCCTTGAGGCTCGCGTAGCGCGGCTCGTAGGCGCCCTTGGTGAGCGTGATCACGCACGGGGTCTTGAGCTCCACCACCTCGTGGCCGCCCTCGATCTCGCGGTGCGCGGTGATCTTGCCGCCCTCCGCCGAGAACTCGGTGACGGCCGTGACGGCGGGAATGCCCAGCAGCTCGGCGACCATGGGGCCCACGGCCTGCAGGTCGTCGTCGATGGCCTTCATCCCGAACAGCGCCACGTCGTACTCGCGCCCCTTGAGCTCCTCGGCCAGGATGCGCGCCACCGCCAGCCCCTCGGGCTTGCCGTCCGTCTTCAGCAGCACGGCCGCGTCGGCGCCCATGGCCAGCGCGGTGCGCAGGGTCTCGGCGCTCGCCGTGTCGCCCACGCTCACCACCGTCACGTCGCCGGCGCCGGCCGCTTCCTTGTGCTTCAGGGCGGCTTCGACGGCGAACTCGTCGTAGGGGTTCAGGATGAACTTGGCCCCGGCCGCGTCCACGGACTTCCCGTCGGCCGCAATGCGCACGCGCGCCTCGGTGTCCGGGACGCGCTTCACGCACACGATGCTCTTCACGCGCATCTCCCTTGGCTCGGATGAACATCGGAGCCGCCCGGCGGCTCCGAAGCCGGGGAGTATAGCGTCTCCCATCCACTTCCTGCAAGCCGTTCAGGCGCGGATTTGCTGGGGAATTTCGCGTTCGGATGTTCGTTCGACATCCGCCCCGCCGCGAATCTTCCCCCCAAACACAAGGAGAGGGCGCAGAGCTGACCGCCGTCTGCGCCCTCGTTACCGTTCAGGCCGATCGTGGAGCAGGGGATGCTTACAGGGATCGCGCATCAGGTGATCCGAACGGCTGGATTCAGCGCACTCCGAGATCACTTACCGATCCGCATCCCCCAAAAACGGTTCATCGCGGATCTGGTTGTAAAAGTGCGCGGCACCCTCTGTAGCCGGATGACCCGCGATGCAGTGGAGGGGTGTCAGGGCACGGCGGCAGGCGGGGGTTGCTCCACACGTGTGTGGACGCGTCGTGAACGGCAGAGGGACGGACGCACGGCAGGGGGCCATCCGCGTTTTTGGGGGAGATACCTATCCCGCCATCCTCGTCCCCGACCCCTGCTCCGACGTCCCCCGCAAGCGCACCGGAGCCGCCCTTCACGAACACCCGATGCGCGATCTGGCGAAGCCCGGGCCTGCGAGAAGGCCGGGGCGTTCCCGCAGGGGTTCGTGCGAGGGTACGGTTCACGGGATCGCGCATCGGGTGAAGCCGGAATGATGGGTCGCGGGGCGCTGCGGCGGGAAAGGGGTTGCCAGAAAAAACGCGGATGGCCCCCTGCCGCATTTCCATCCCTCTTCCGTTCCCGACACCCCCAGGGATCGTGCCTCGTCGACCGGCACGCCGTGCCTCCGCTCACTTGAACCAGCGCCTCCGCGCCAACGATGAGGAAGCGGCACGAGAAAACTCCGCTGACTCCGTTGACTCCGTGTGAGGCGTGTCCTTTTGTTGATGCGCCGAGGCTTATGGACAATCCGCAACGATTTCGCTGACCGCCCAGCGCACCGGCGCGTCGGAGCGGGGGACGATCACCACGTCGGCCGGCGCGGTGATCGCCGCGATCACGCCGCAGCGGGCGCCGGGCGACGTCTCCACCACGGCCGCGACCAGCTCGCCGCCGTCCCGGCGGACGGACTCGACGCGGATGGAGTATCCGCCGCTGCGCCGCTGCCCCATCGTGGCCACCAGCACCATCTCCCGCGTCCAGTCCACCTCCGGCGGCGGATGGGGCGAACCCGCGCGCGAGGTCAGGCGCGTCCACACCCCGCGCCACGCCGCCGCCTCGCGAATCGTCTCGCGCGTGGCCATCGCCACG
>DASTVC010000634.1:0-5208 GCA_035759295.1 Longimicrobium sp.
CGCGTTGGCGAAGTAGCGCTTGACGGTGGCGTCGCCGTCCACCCGCGCGGCCACCACCTCGCCGTTCTGGATCTCGGACTCGTCGGCGGGCTCTACGATCACCAGGTCGCCCTCCACGATGCCCATGGCGTTCATGCTGTCGCCTTTGACCTCGAGCATGAAGGCGTCGGCGCTGCCCACCAGCTTGCGGTCCAGCTCGAACTCCTCGCGCACGTCGTCGCGCAGCAGCGCGGGAACGCCGGCGGCAATGCGGCCGTAGCAGGGCACGTTCAGCACGCCCGGCGCCAGGTTCATCCCCAGAATCTTTACCCCGCGGGAGCGCGACGCGTCACGTTCGATGAACCCCTTGTCGGCCAGCGACTGAAGGTGCTCCGAGACGGTCTTGGTGCTCTTGATCCCGAACCGTTTGCCGATCTCGCGAATGCTCGGCTGGTACGTGTTGTCCTTGAGGTAGTCCACAAGGTAGTTCAGGATCCTGCGCTCGATCTTGGAAAGCGCCTCAGGCATGGCTGCCTCCGCGGTTGACGAGGGTTACTGCCTCCCCGTGGTGATCCCAGGTTATGCTGCTGGAGTCGGTTTGCTGCGAGAGACCACCCTGCGGAAACGACAAGCGGGAGCCACAGCCGTACTGCGCACCCCCGCACATCCACCCCAAGTTGTTCCCCCACCGCGCGATGCGTTCCTGCGTGGGCCACGGAAACAGGGTGCGTCTGTTTCCGCGTTACCTGGCCTCGTCGCGCAACTTAGGCGCCGCCCCGACCGAAGTCAACATTTGTGTACGGCAGCCCCTTACACCGCCGTTGCCGCCGCCAGCCGTTCCCGCGCGCGGTCAATCCGGCGCAGGGCACCCTCACGTCCCAGCAGGAACACCACGTGGTCGATCCCCGGGCTGGCGGCCGATCCCGTTAGCGCCACGCGCAGTGGCTGCGCCACCTTGCCGAACCCCACGCCCAGCCCCTCCGCGGCCGCGCGCAGGGCGCCCTCGATCCCCTCCACCGTCCACGGTTCCAGCCCCTGAAGCGCCGCGCGGACGGCCCCCAGGCGCTCCGCCGTCAGCGGGTCCTTCCATTGTTTGGCGACAGAATCCGCATCGTACTCCACTTCGTCCACCAGATACGTCTGCGCCAGCTTGGGGATCTCGTTCACGCTGCGCGCGCGGGTCTTCAGCAGTTCCAGCAGGTGCAGCAGCCAGTCGCGGCGCGTCTCGACCTCCGCCTCCGTGACCAGCCCCTTCTTCACCAGCAGGGGCGCGACGATCTCGAACAGCTCCTCCGCCGGCTTCTTCTCCAGGTAGCGGCCGTTCATCCAGTACAGCTTCTCGGTGTCGAACACCGCGCTCTTCTTGTTGATGCGCTCCAGCGAGAACGCCTGCACCAGCTCGTCCACCTCCATCACCTCGCGCTCGTCGCCGGGGTTCCACCCCAGCAGCGCCAGAAAGTTGAAGAGCGCCTCCGGGAGCACGCCCATCTGCGCGTAGTCGCCGACGGCCGTGGCGCCGTGGCGCTTGCTGAGCTTCTTGCCGTCGCCGCCCAGGATCATGGGGAGGTGGCCGAAGGCGGGGACGGGCGCGCCCAGGGCCTGGTAGAGCAGGATCTGCTTTGGCGTGTTGGGGATGTGGTCGTCGCCGCGGATGACGTGCGTGATGCGCATGTCGATGTCGTCCGACGTCACGGCCATGTTGTAGATGGGCGTGCCGTCCGTGCGCAGGATGATGAAGTCGTCGATGCTGGCGTTCTCGAACCGCGTCTCGCCGTGCACGATGTCGTCCCACTGCGTCACGCCGTCGGGAACGCGAAAGCGGACGGTGTGCGGCTCGCCGGCGGCGGCGCGCGCGTCGCTCTCCGCGGGTGGAATGGCGCGGCACTTTCCGTCGTAGCGGTACTCGTGCTTCATCTCCTCGCGCTTCGCGGCCAGCTCCTCCGGCGTGCAGAAGCAGCGGTAGGCGCGGCCGCTCTCCAGCAGGCGGCGCGCGTCGGCCTGGTGGCGCGGCAGGCCGTCGGCCTGGTGCACGGGGCCCTCGTCCCAGTGCAGCCCCAGCCACGTCATCCCGTCCAGGATGGTGCGCGTGCTTTCGTCGGTGCTGCGCTCGCGGTCGGTGTCCTCGATGCGCAGCACGAACACGCCGCCCAGCTTGCGGGCGATGAGCCAGTTGAACAGCGCCGTGCGGGCGCCGCCCACGTGCAGGTAGCCGGTCGGGCTGGGAGCAAAGCGTACGCGGATGGGATCGGGCATGTTGGTCGGTCTCGTTCGATGTCGGAACGCCGCGGGTCAACACGCGGCGGTGGGTACGTACAGTCACTTGACGTACTAACCTAAATCCGGCGCGGCGCATCGGACCAGTGCGCGACCCGCGGGGGCCCTCTCCCCCGCCCGGGCTTCGCTCGTTCCTCGCTACGCCGGGCGACCCCTCCCCCAACTGCGGGGGAGGGGTGATGGAGGATCCGGAGCGCAACACTTGGCCTCTGCCCATATCCAGGTCTGGCGACGCCACAACCCCTCCCCCCGCAGTTTGGGGGAGGGGTTGTGGCGGCGTCCGGAGTGGACGCCGCCGATGATGAGGTGCACCCGCGGAAATCAGCCCACGAAGGACTGGCCCTGGGTCTCGGACGTCCCGCCCTCTTCCTTGAGTTCCGCGTCCTCCCGCTCCAGGCGGCTCGGACGGCAGGGCGAGTACACGCGGCAGCGCGGTCCCGGGACCCTTCCACCCTCGTTGCGGCCGCAGAGCTCCGCGAAGCGCCGGCGCTCTTCCTCCAGCTGGTCGATGGAGGGCGGGATGTCGTCGCAGCGGCCCGTGGCCGGCACCAGCGGAATGCCGCTGCGCTTGAGCTGGTCGATGATCAGGCAGGCGATGGTGCGGCCCAGCCGGTTGCCCGCCGTGTGGTCAGACCGCCAGTGCACGCCGGCCCACAGCCGCGCCAGGCCGATGTTGTCGGCCAGCCGGTCGAACTCCACGCGGTAGTCAGGAAAGAAGAAGCTCAGCAGCTCGCTGGCCGCGCCGGAGTAGGTGCTGTGCCCGGAGGGATAGGCCGGGTGGCGCGGGGTGCCGGGAGAGGTGTTGATGTACGAGCCGCCGAACGGCGGAAGGAAGAAGTCCGGGCGCCGCCCGTTGCGCTCCAGCGTGGGGGGGTTGGTGGTGTAGCTCACCAGGTCCATCAGGCTGTCGGCGCCCAGGCTGTTCACCGGCCGGTCGAACAGCACGTGCAGGGTGCACCGGTTGGCCACGGCGAACTCCCACGGGCGCTCGCGGCGCGAGGTGTAGGCACGCGGACTGAGCCACTTGTAGTACCACGCGGCCTGCAGCGCACTGGAGATGGCCACGTCCAGCGCCGCCCACACCAATGCCTGCCGCGGCGGCGACCACCCCGTCTCGCGGGCCAGGTAGTTGAGCGCCAGCCGGTGGGCCAGCCCCGGCGTCTCGTTCTCGAAGTAGCGGGCCAGCTCCGCGCCGTTGAAGATCACGGGAAAGCCGTCGCCCCGCGCAAAGTTGACCACCGCGCCCAGCGGCTGCGGGCGAAGCTGCAGGAACGTGCTCAGCGGGCAGCGCTCCCGGCCGGGAATGCTCCCCGCCACGCGCTGCGGATCATCGCGCAGCCGCTCCAGCTCCACCAGCTCCGCGAACTCGGCCTGCACCCAGTACGGGTCGCTGGGATACTCGGGGAAGAAGTGCGGGCTTCCCGTATCTTCCGTGACCGACAGGATCTCCTTGAGCGAGAGGGCGCAGGGCACCGGGCACTCCGCCCAGTAGCTGGCGCCGGGCTCCACCTGCGGGCCCGTCAGGCGGTACTCCCCGATGGCCGGCGCGTCCCCGCCGCACGGCTTGCACGCCTCCGCCACGCATTCCGGGCAGAAGTCGACGCGGGGGATGGGGATGCCGGGATCGATCTGTGCCATGTGTCGCCTCCCTGTAGAAGAACGAAGGAAACTGCGGCACATGCACCCTAATGCGGCCGGCCGGACTCAGCAATCGTTTTACGCCACAAACATTGACGGTCCGTACGCGCTCGCTCGCGCGCGCGCCCGTGATGGCCGTACCAGCCGGCCCGCGGCGCACGGGCAGCGGCGTTGTTCATGATCCGCCGATCCGCTATTCTAGGAGGTTCTGCGAGTTTGAGAATTTGCCGTCCGTCATCAACCGAAAAGCTGTCCGATGTCCGTGACCGATATCGATACGAAGGGCGCGAGCGGCCCGCGGCCTGAAGCCATGGCCTTTGCCGAGCGCGAGGGGCTGGACTTCATCCGCGCCATCGTGGCGGAAGACCTGCGCGAGGGGCGGTACGATACCATCGTCACCCGCTTTCCGCCGGAGCCCAACGGCTACCTGCACATCGGCCACGCCAAGGCCATTCTGCTGAGCTACGGGATCGCGGAAGAGACGGGCGGGCGCTTCAACCTCCGCTTCGACGACACCAATCCCGAGACGGAGGACATCAGCTACGTCGAGTCCATTGCCGACACCGTGCGGTGGCTGGGCGCGGACTTTGGCGACACGCCCCTGTTTGCGGCGGACTACTTCGAGCAGATGTACCGCTTTGCCGAGTTCCTCATTCAGCAGGGGCTCGCGTACGTGGACAGCTCGTCGGACGAGGAGATTCGCGAGGCGCGCGGCACGGTGATGGAGCCAGGGCGCCCCACGAAGTACCGGGATCGTCCGGTGGATGAGAATCTCGATCTCTTCCGCCGGATGCGCGCGGGCGAGTTCCCAGACGGCGCGCACGTGCTGCGGGCGAAGATCGACCTGGCGGCGAACAACATGCTGCTGCGGGATCCGCTCCTGTACCGCATTCGCCACGCGCACCACTACCGCACGGGCGACGCGTGGTGCATCTACCCGCTGTACGACTACGCGCACCCCATCGAAGACGCCATCGAGGGGATCACGCACTCCCTGTGCTCGCTGGAGTTCGACAACAACCGCGCGGTCTACGACTGGACCATCGACCACTGGCAGGACTACGTCCGCAGCGAGGGCGGCACGCCGGCCCGGCCGCACCAGTACGAGTTCGCGCGCGGCGAGCTGGAGTACACCATCACCAGCAAGCGCAAGATGCTGGAGCTGGTGAAGGGCGGCTACGTGAGCGGCTGGGACGATCCGCGGCTGCCGACCATCGCCGCCTTTCGCCGCCGCGGCGTGACGCCCGAGGCCATCCGCGCCTTCTGGGACCGGATGGGCGTGGCCAAGTTCAACAGCCGCATCGACATCGCCAAGCT
>DASTVC010000635.1:0-8472 GCA_035759295.1 Longimicrobium sp.
CGCCACGCCGCCGCATCGCGAATCGTCTCGCGCGTGGCCGTCTCCACGCCGCTGTTGTACTGGAAGACGCCCTGCTGCGCGTCGGGAAGGCGGCGGAGGGACTCCTGGGGCATGGCAGCCTCCGGCGCGGGAGCGTACGTCTGCGCCGCGGGGGCGGAAATGCAGCCGGCCAGCGCCGCCGCCGCGAGAGAAAGTGCGAGCCGGTTCATTCAGTGGCCTCCGTGGAGGGCGGCGCCCGGCGCGCCGCCCTCCGTTCATGGGATGTCCGGCCGGCTCAGAAGCGGGACCAGGCGAGCTTGTTGGGCGAGCCGGTCCCAGCGTTCGTCACCACACCGCTGGTCGCGTTGTTCACGATGGCGCTCTTTACGATGCTGGGCGTGGCCGTGGGAACGCGCCCCAGGTAGTTGGCGGCGATCCCCGCCACGTGCGGCGCCGCGAACGACGTTCCGCTGTCCACCCGGTACGCGTAGTCGTCCGCGATCCCCGCCGACTCGATGTCCACGCCCGGAGCGAACAGGTTCAGACAGGGCCCGAAATCGGACCACGTCGGCCGCGCGTCGTTGCGGTCGGTGGCGCCCACGGTGATGGTGTTCAACGTGTGGGCAGGGGTGATGTTGCACGCGTCGACGCCGTCGTTGCCGGCCAGCACCACGTAGGTGACGCCGGCCTGGATGGAGGCGTAGATCGCCTGGTCCACCTCGGGAACGACGCCGTGGAAGTACCAGCTGATGTTGGCCACGGCGGGCTTGCTGTGGTTGTTGGTGACCCAGTTCACCGCCTCGATGGCGTCGGCGCTGGTCACACCCCCGGCGCAGTCGGCGGTGCGCACGGCGTACAGCCTGGCCCGCTTGGCCACGCCGTACTCCGTGCCGCCGATGATGGCCGCCACGAAGGTGCCGTGCCCGTGGCAGTCGTTGGCCGTGCCGCCGGAGGTGACCGCGTCGTACCCGAACAGCGCCCGCCCGCCGAAGTCGTTGTGCGTGCGGCGGATGCCCGTATCCAGCACGTACACGTTCACGTTGGGCGCCGAGTCGGTGTAGGTGTAGGCGTTGTCGAGCGGAAGGTTGCGCTGGTCGATGCGGTCCAGCCCCCAGTTGAACGGATAGTACAGGGTGCCGCCGAGTTTTCCCCGCACCACCGGGTTCACGAACGCAACCTGCGGGTGGCGCTTGAGCTGGTCGCGCTGCTTGTCGGTCATCTGCGCGGAGAAGCCCTTGATCCACGCCTCGTCCCACCGGTGCGAGGGCTTGAGGCCGTGGGCGTTCATGATCTGCGCGGTCACCGCGCGGGCGTTGGCATCCTGGCGATAGATCACGTTGTAGCGCCCCGGAACGATGTCCGCCGGATCGTACGTGGGCAGCGTGATCGGCGTTCCCGCCTTGTCGGTCGGCACGATGCCGGCGGCCGCAAGGCTGGGCTCGCCCGAGGGGGTGATGGCCGCGACGGGGTCGCGCTGGTCCGAGCATGCCGCCAGGGCAAGGCAGCACGCGGCGAGGGTGAGGTGGCGCGTCATACGGGTACCTCCACATCCAGGAATGTGCGGGTCGCGCGGGGAGCGCGATCCTGGCACCCAACCTCCGTGCGCAACTAAAGTGCCATAAGATCGGAAGATTCCTGTAACATTCCTTCGTGGCAGAATCCACCTTTTCACCTGCCATAGCCCAGTGATTGGCCAAATGGTCATCAAAGGAAGCGACAATTCACTTTCATTTTCTGTCGAACAATGACGGCGAAGATCAATCACCCTTCCCATCCCCCGAAAATGCCGCACGCAAAAGCGCGGAGAGCCGGAGAAGATTTCTCCGCGCCCTCCGCGCCTCCGCGTGAGGATCGCCTGCTACTTCCGGTGGAGCGTCAGGCCTGGTCTCCGGCGCGGCAGGAGAACTCCCACGACGCGCAGGTGCGGATGGTGAGCTGGCAGCAGAGCGGGTCGGTGTTGTTGGAGTTGATCTCGTGCGCTTCCACCGTGCCGCGCATCGCCGCAGCCTCGATCTCCATCTCGAACGAGGTGACGGTCAGCGCCTCCGCATCCAGCTTCAGCTTGCGTGTCATCGCTTCCTCCTTGCTCAGGGGCGTGCGCCGGGACCAATCCCGACGCACAGTTTCCAACAGTGAGCCTGGAGGATAACAACCTTTCCCGTCACAATGCAACGAGCAGCAGAATCTCTCCCTCGCCCCACGAGCTCAGGACCGCCGCCGCTGAGGCTTCGGCTCGCACGCGCGGCCGTCGCGGTCGCGGTCGAAGCCGTGGGGATCAGGATTCCGGACGTTGTGCAGCACGCGGAACGGCTTGCGGCCGGTGATGTCGGGGCAGTCCAGGTCGGGCGGCGGTGGCGGGATGCAGAAGTCGGGATACGAGGGATGGCAGCGCTGCTGGACCGCGGGAGTCGCCGGAGCGACCGGCGCGCCAATCGATGCCGTGGCGGTGAAAGCGAACACCGCGAGCGAGATGGGAAGAAGAATGCGCATGGTTCTCGGGGTCACAGCGGGGTACGGCGGAGGGGATCGGGTGCTGCGGAAAAGGTGAGCGTTGATTGCGCCACCTGGGTAGCATAGTGGTCAAACCGCCGCCCGACAATGATCTCGCGGCGAGAGTGCGATCCTCTTTCGACAGCGCAGAAAAGGCCGCCCATCGAGCGGCCTTTCGCACTCATCCATCCCCCATCGCTGCCTTGCACGTCGACGCCGCTCCGGGAAGCCGGCGAATGCGACGGCGGATCACGGCGAAGCCCGCCACGCGCAGGGGACGGCGCGCTACCGTGGAGCCGCCAATCCGCGAAGGCGGATTTCGTGTCGTTGTTGCAGCGAATTCATTCGCCCTTGCCGTGGTCCGCGCCCTGGGCTGGATGGCGGGATACGCGGCGTTCATGATACACGTCCGCAACGCCGCGCCCCCACCCGAAACCCGGGTGGGGGCGCATTTCGTGGCACCTCGACGCCGCTTACGCAAGGCAGCAGCGCACCGCGTTGCTACGCGCAGTTGTAGGTCTCGCAGCCGTTGCTGCATCCGCAGGTGCCGTAGCAGGTGTCGGCCGGCGTCTGGCACTGGGGACGCTTGGAGATGTTGCACCCCGGATGTCCGTACCCGGTGCACCATTCCGTCTCGACGGTGTCGAAGCCGTTCACCGTGCCCTTCCCCTGCCCGTTCCCCGTCTGGAACGAGTCCACCTGCAGGTCGTCGATCTTGAGGGTCAGCTTGCGCATGGGAAATCCCTCCGGCTGAGAGTGGACGGTCGAATGCCGTCGTTGCGCGGCGCGGGCCGCATCCCTGCGGATGCGTGACACCCACGCACACGGATTGCGCCTGTATTCTCGTCGCCCCGGAGGAAGAACGCAACCAAACAATTGGCGCACAGCAACTTGGACGATGCTTCCGCTTCATCGCCCGCAAGGAATTATCGGAGTTTTTCGCCGTGACCGGTTCAGCCGACCGTGATTCTTCGTGGGCGTGCGGATCGATCCGGACGGCGGGGGCCGCGCCGGAGAAAGCGGAGAGGGCGCGGAGCCGAAGCTCGCGCGCCCTCTCCCTGTTCATTCATCCTCGTCCAGATCGTCGAGCTCGTCGTCTTCGTCGTCCAGATCGTCGTCCAGATCGGCGTCCGGATCGTCGTCGTCGAAGCCTTCGTCGTCCTCCTCGTCGTCCTCTTCGGGAAGATCGAACAGCCGTTCCTCCCAACCCTCGTCTTCATCGTGCAGCCCGCGCCGCGCGACAACCATTCCTTCGCTGCCCATCGACCGCCTCCGTGCAGGTGTTCGTTATCCAATCGGGCCAGATCCACGCGTTGAGCACAGCGCGGACCATAGTGCGAACCACGGGCCTTCTTCGCCAGAGGGAGATGCGGATTTCGCGTCGCCGGCCGCTCATCCGGGCCGGCCCGTGGCACCTCGATGGAAAGCTGGATTGACCGCGCGCCGGCCAGCGAGGTATCGTCCTGCGATCATCTCACAGCCCCACGCCGATGCACCAGCTTCCCCGTGTGTGGCGCCCTCCCGTCCGCCCCGAAGGCATCCACATCCTGGAGCCCATGAAGAAGCACTGGATTCTTCTCCTGTTGTTTGCCGCGGCGCCGGCCCAGGCGCAGACCCGCGCCGACTCGGCCCTCATCGGCCGCATCCTGGTGGCGGAAGACCGGCGCGACTCCGCGGACGCGGCCATCGCGCAAGGGCTGCGGCACGGCGACCCGCGGGTGCGGCTGATCGCCGGGCGGGCGCTGGGGCGGATCCGCGATCCGCTCTTCACCGCCCGCGATTCGCTGCCGCCCCCTGCCCCGCCGCGCGCGTGGCCCGAGCCGGCGTGGCGCCTGCGCTACCGGGCGCTCGCGGACCGGCGTGAGGACTGTGGCGCCCTGCGCGCCGCGCTGAGCGACAGCGTGTGGCACGTGCGGCTGCGCGCGGCGGACCTGGCGGGTGCGGGATGTGGCGCGGATTCGGCCCTGGTGCGCGTGCTGACCGAGTGGGTGGATGCGCTGCCGCGCGACACGCACCGGCGCGCCACGGGCGGGATGTCGTGGCATGCGGCCGCCCACGCGCAGGTCGCCCTGGCGCGCATGGCACCCGCCACCGCGCGGGCGCGGCTTCAGCGGCTCGCCACGCACGGGGACTGGCACGTGCGCCTGTACGCCGCGCGGGCCGCGGCGATGCTGGCCGACACCGCCCACCTGCGCGCCTTTGCCCGCGACCCCGACGGCAACGTGCAGGAGGCGGCCATCGACGGCCTGTCAAAGCTGATGGCCCACGATGCGGACGACGTCTATCTGGCCGCGCTGCATGGCGAAAATGCGCAGGCCGTGCGGGCCGCCTCGGTCGCGTTGAAGGGGACTCCCTCGCCCGCGGCGCGCGCGGCGGCGGACTCCGCGTTTGCGGCGTGGGTGCGCCGCGCGAACGACTCGGAGCGCGACGTGCGCGTGGCGCTGCTCGAGGCCGCCGGGCGCCCCGCCAGCGACGACCGCCCGCCGCCCGCCCGCTACGATCTCCCCCCGGACGCCGTCGCGCTCGCTCTGGGGCAGGAGACGCGCGTCCGGGTTACGATGTCGCCCGACGCGGGGGGAGGGTCGTTCGTGGTGCGGATGCGCGGCGACGTCGCGCCCATGATGTCGGCGCGCGTGCTGGCGCTGGTGCGCGAGGGCTACTACGACGGCGGCAACTGGCACCGCGTGGAGCCGGACTTCGTGATCCAGGGCGGCGGTCCGGGAACCAACGAGTACGTGGGATACGCCCACTACCTGCGCGATGAGCTGGCCACGGTCGCGCATCCCCGCGGCACGGTGGGGATGAGCACGCGCGCGCACGATACCGGCGACGCGCAGTGGTTCATCAACCTGAAGGACAATCCCCGCCTGGTGCGCGACTACACCGTCTTTGCCGAGGTCGTCGAGGGGATCGACGTCGTGGACGGAATCCTGGAGGGAGACGTGATCGCCACGGTGCGCGTGGAGCCGGCGGCGCGCTGACCGCGAGCAGAACCGGCTGCCTCACACGGAGGGCACGGAGGACACGGAGCGCTCGCGTAAAGTCGCCGGCAGCGCGGCTTGCGGCTGCGTGACCTGCTCGGGGCCGATGAAGGAATGAGCGCGGGTCGCCCGCCAGTCGCGGCGTTCAACCCCCGCACCGTTCGCCGTATCAAAAGGTCCACGATCATTCTGACCGACGTACCGGACCACTGACCCCTGGAGGGGACATGTCGAGCCTGACGCGCGCGAACGGACCGCTACAAAGGCTGATCGTATCTCTTCTTCTTCTGCTGGTTCCAGCCGCGGCCCGGCCCCAGGACACTGTCCCGAACGCGCCCCCCGCCCCGCAGCCCGTGGGTGTGTGGCAGGAGGTCGCCTGCCCGTTCGATACGACCCAGGCGCTGCTTCCCGTCCGGTGCGGCCGGCTGAAGGTGCCCGAGAACTACTGGGAGCCGGCGGGCCGGTCCATCGAAGTGGCCGTCATGATCGTCAGCGCGCCGAACCCCACCGATCTCAACCCGGTCATTTTCCTGAACGGAGGTCCCGGAAGCACCAGCGTGTGGCACGCGGAGCGGCTGGTCGCTACGCCGGCCATCCGCGAGATCGTCGTCGATCGGGACTGGGTGTTCTTCGACCACAGGGGCGCGGGCCGGTCGGTGCCATCCATGGTCTGCCCACCGAACGACGACTGGTTCAGGCGGGTGACCAGCTGCCGGGATCAGCTCATGCGGGACGGGGTGAACCTGCTGCAATACAACAGCGTGGAGATCTCCAGGGACATGGAGGCGCTGCGGAAGGCGCTGGGGGTCAGGCAGTGGAACGTCTGGGGCGCGTCGTACGGTGCCCGGCTGGCCTTTACCTTCGCGCGCTACTTTCCCGCGAGCACCCGGACCGTCCTGGTCGACGGCCCGTATCTGCCGGAGGACCAGGAGGTCATCGAAGATCTTCGCGGCGCCGAGGTCGTGTTCAACCGGATCCTGTCGAAGTGCGCGGCCGACGCCGGGTGCGCGGCGGCGTACCCGCACCTGCGCAGCCGCTTCTACGCCGCGCTTCCGCGGCTCCGGGCGCAGCCGCTGACGGTCGGCGAAACCCGGATCGCCGACAACACGGTCGTGAGCTTTCTGGTCAACGCATTGTACGGCGGCAGCGGCCTGACCTTCGAGCAGAGCATCCAGGGCGTGCTGGCCTACATGGACGCCGCGGCCCGGGGCGACGGCGAACGCGTGCAGCAGATCGAACGGCAGGTTGCACGGCCCGCTCGCGCGCCCTACCCCGACCAGGCCCGATCATCCCTGGGGCTGAACCTGTCGCTGGACTGCCGTGAGGAAAAGGCATTCGAGTCCGTGGAGGAGTACGCGCAGGCGGTCGCCGGGTCCGAAGTGGTCCGGTCGTTCTTTCCCCAGGGAGAGCTGGATGGGAACTTCGCGACGTGCGCGTGGTGGCCGTCGGGGCGGGCAAATCCGATCGAGAACACGCACGTCTGGTATGACGGGCCGATCCTCGCCTTTACCGGCGAGCTGGATCCGACCCTGTCAGGGCTCGCCGGTTACAAGATCGAGATGCTGTACGCCAACGCGCAGCACGTCGTGTTCAGGAACGCCGGCCACGTGCAGTTCTACATTCGCATCGATGACTACTCTCCCGAGGAGTACGTCTACCGCCGGTGCGCCCTGGAGCTCGCGCGCCAATTCCTGACGGATCCGCAACGGCGTTTGCAGGATACGCGATGCGCCGAAGCGCGAACCGTGCGCCTGATCCCGTAAGGCGGACGGCGCGCCTCATATCAACCCATGCGGGCAACCAGATCGCGTGCGGCGGCGGGCCAGGCGGGAAAGTCGAACCGAAAGCCGGCGTCGAGCAGCCGCGATGGGACCACGCGGCGGCTCTTGAGGAGGAGCTCGCTGTCGGTGCGGTGCAGGGCCGCGGCGACCTCGATCATCCATCGCGTCCCGCCCAGGCCGATGGGGACGCCCGCCGCGGCGCGCAGGGCGCGCATGAACTCGCGCTGCGGCAGGGGGTGCGGCGCGGCCAGGTTCACGGCGCCCTCCACGTCGTCGCGGTCCAGCAGCCAGAGCACGGCGCGCGCCAGGTCGCGGTCGTGGATCCATGAGAAATACTGCGCCCCGCCGGCAATCGGCCCGCCCAGCCCCAGGCGCGTGAGGCGGTGGAGGATGCCGAACGTCCCGTCACGGTCCGGGGCCATCACGATCGCCATCCGCATCGCCACCTTTCGTGTGTGCGGCGTGTTGGCCGCCGCCAGCTCGCGCTCCCAGGCTTCCGCGATCTCGATGCTGAAGCGCCAGTAGCCGGGCACGTCCGGCTCGTGCCCGCCGATGACGCCGGTTGCCTCGTCGTTGGGCGCGTCGAAGCGGTGCGCGTAGATCGTGGCGGTGCTGGCCTGCAGCCACACGCGGGGCGGCCGCGACGCAGCCTCGATGGCCTGCGCCACCGCGCGGGTGGAGTCGATGCGCGACGCCAGCATCTCGGTGAGGTTGGCCTTGTGGTAGCGGCAGTTCACGCTGCGCCCGGCCAGATTGATCACCGCGTCGGCCCCGTCCACCTCCTTCGCCCACGCCTCCAGCGTCCGGCCGTCCCAGGCCACGACGCCCGGCCCACGCGGGGCGCCGCGGCTCAGCACCACCACCTCGTCGCCGCGGCGGCGCAGGGCCTCGACCAGCACCCGCCCGATCTGCCCCGTCCCACCCGGCACCACGATTTTCATCGACAAACCTCCACCCGTCCACCGTTTATTTGAACATGTTCAATAGACTCTGAAGCAAGAATACCGCAGGCTCCCGAAAGAAGCAAGAGTTTTGTTGAACACGTTCAATTCAACCCTGCCGATCCTGGAATGCGGAACGCCGACCCTTGCAGAGGACGGCGTTCTCAACCGCTCACGGATGGACGAGGTCGACTCGGGTTGATTCCGGGGGATGGGACCGGATCGGGCCCGCCCGGGCTGGAGCTCTGTGCACCGCGGCGGGTGGCACGGGCTCGAGGTCCACGCCGGAATCGGCGGTGG
>DASTVC010000636.1:0-3222 GCA_035759295.1 Longimicrobium sp.
CGCACCAAGCCCAGGATCGGCTCGGGGTCCGCCGGCGTCCGTGCGGGGAGCTCGGCGCGCAGCAGGGCTTCCATCTCCTCGATCAGGATGCCGTACTCGCGGCGCAGCTCGTCGGCGGCGTAGCCCAGGCGCGCGCGTTGCAGGCCGTGCAGCTGCGCCAGCGTGCGCTGGATGTTCTCGCCGTCGCGCATCATCAGCGGCGCGCCGCCGGTGGTGTCGAGGATGGTGAGCGCGCGGCCGATCTCCAGCACCAGCGTCTGCGTGTGGTCCTCCAGCCGCGCCCGGTCCAGCGCGTGCGCGCGGGGCACGCCGGGGTCGCGGTACATCCGCCCCACCCACGCCTCCACCACGCGCTCCGGGCTTTCTTCCAGCAGCCGCCCCGCCTCGCGCAGCCCCGGCACCTCCCCTGCCGCGGCGGGCCAGAACGGGTCCTCCGCCGCGGGGCGGGCGGCCTCTTCCGCTTCCTCCTCCGCTGGCGCCAGCGGCAGCCAGAGCGAGAACGACGAGCCCTCGCCCGGCTGGCTGCGGGCGGTGAGCTCACCCCCCATCAACCGGGCGAAGCGGCGGCTGATGGCAAGGCCCAGCCCCGTGCCCCCTGCCTCGCGGGTGTGCGTGTCGTCCACCTGCGTGAACGGCTCGAAGATGCGCGCCAGCTGCTCCGCCGGAATACCGATCCCCGTGTCGCGCACCTCGATGCACGCCCACGGGCCCAGGCCCGAGGGGTTGGCCTCGCGCGGCGGGTCGGCGCGGGGGACGCAGCGGACGCGGATCAGCCCGCCGGGACGGGTGAACTTGATGGCGTTGGACAGCAGGTTCAGCAGGATCTGCCGCACCCGGTCCGGGTCCGCCTGGTAGCCGGCGCCGGCGGGGCACGGGTCCTCGCGCAGGTCCACGCCGCGCGCGTCGGCCTGCGGCATCACCATCCCCACCGCTTCGGCGGCGCTGGCGCGCAGCTCCACGCGGCGCGCGGTGAACCCCATCTCCCCCGCCTCGATCTTGGCGAAGTCCAGCACGTCGTTCACCAGCCCCAGCAGGTGCTGGCTGCTGGCGCGGATGCGGGCCAGGTAGCCGCGCTGCCCCTCGTTCAGCTCGCCCTGGATCCCCATCTCCAGCAGCTCCGCGTACCCGATCACCGCGTTGATGGGCGTGCGGATCTCGTGGCTCATGGTCGCCAGGAAGACGGACTTGGCGCGGTTCGCCTCCTCCGCCGCCCCGCGCGCCGCCTGCGCCTCTTCCAGCAGCCCGGCGCGCGCCTCTTCGGCCCGCAGCTGCTCCTCGACGTCGGTGTTGGTGCCGAACCACCGCACCACGCGCCCCTCGGCGTCGCGCACGGGGAGCGCGCGGGAAAGGAAGCGGCGAAAGCGGCCGTCGCGCCCGCGCAGGGGAAAGGTGTCTTCCCACGGCTCCCCCGCCCGCACGGCGCGCAGGTAGCGCTCCGTCACCTGCTCCACGTAGTCGGGGTGATGCGCCGCCTGCCATCCCGATCCCCGCATCCCCTCGATGTCGGTGCCCGTGTAGTCGTACCAGCGCTGGTTGTACCAGAACAGGGAGCCCTGCGCGTCGGCCATCCACGCCAGCTGGGGGATGGATTCGGCCATGGTGCGGAACTGTCCCTCGCTCTCCTCCGCGGCCCTGCGCGCTGCGCGCTCGGCCTCGAACAGGCGGGCGCGGCGGATGGCCTGCGCGCACTGCCGCGCCAGCGCCAGCACCAGCGCGCGGTCGTCGTCCGAGAAGCCTCGCGCGGCGCGAAAGCCCAGCCCCATGGCCCCCAGCCGCTCGCCCTCCACGATCAGGGGGACGGAGAGGGAGACGGGGTACACCATCTGCAGCCCGCTGAGCGCCGGGTAGCGGCGGTCCCGCTCCTCGGGCGAGGGGACGATGACGATCTCCGCCTCGCGCACCGCCTGGGCGATGGGGACGCCGGCGCCGAGGGGAAAGCGGCTCCATCCCCCGGCGGCGGAATGCGGATAGCCCCGCTGCTCCACCAGCTCCAGGAACTCTCCGTCCTCGCTGAGCAGTACGATCACCCCGGCGTCCGCGTCCAGCGCGCCGATGCCGTGGTCCATCACCGCCGCCGCGACCTGCGCGGGCGTCAGCGCCTCCGACAGCGCCTCGGTAACCGACTGCAGGCGGCGGGTGCGGTCGGCGGCGCGCTCGGCCCGCTGCTCGGCCTGCACGCGCTCCGACACGTCCAGCACCAGCGACACCTGCGCCTGCGTGCGCCCCTGCCCGTCGACCACCGCGGTGTTGTACCACTCGCAGTGCAGCACGCGGCCGTCGCGCGTAAGGTTGCGGTTCGCGCTGAAGGTCTGCAGCGCGCGCGCCTCGCGCAGGTCCGATGAAACCCGCCGCACCTGCGCGTCGTCGTCAGGGTGCACGAAGGGCCACTCGGTGGCGCGGCGCCCCAGCACCTCGTCCGCGTGCCAGCCGAACAGCGCCTCGGCCTCCGGGCTCCACCGCGTCACGCGACCCTCCCCGTCCCACTCCACGGAGGCCAGGGGAGGCGTGAACGAGGGCCGGGAGGGGGCGGAGGCGCCTGCCGGGGGCGTGGGGCCGGACGTCTGGATCATCGGTGCGGAAAGGTCGCCGGTCACGTTGGATCTGCATTCTGCACCCGAACAAGATTCGCGCCGCACCCGCCATCCACAAGGCGCGGCGCGGGGACGAGGGGCGGACGGCGCGGCGGCTCAAACCGTTTGTTTTCCGGCGGCATCCAAGTGGGCACTCCGCATCCGACCGGCCGTTCGCCGTGCCGATCCCATTCGCGTCGTTCGTATCCCCCATCTCCGGAGAAGCCATGCTCCCACGCTCCCTCGCCCTGGCCGCGGCCCTCGCGACGTCCGCCGCGGCCGCACACGCCCAGGCGCCTGCCTTTCACCCCGGACCCTGCCCCCCCGGCATCGAGGAGGGCGCTCGCTGCGGCACGGTGCAGGTGCCGGAGAACCGCGACAACCCGGGGCGCATGCTGGCGCTGAACGTGGTGGTGCTCCCCGCGCGTTCCACCACGCCGGCGCGCCAGGCCATCGCGGTGTTCGGCGGCGGGCCGGGGCAGCCGGCCACCAGCCTGCTGGGGGTGAGCGAGACCTTCGCCGACCTGCGGGACACCCGCGACCTGCTGTTCGTGGACCAGCGCGGCACCGGCCGCTCGGCGCCGCTGCAGTGCCAGCTGCGCGACGAGGCCGATCCGCAGTCGTACCTGGGCGACTTTCTGCCGCCGGACCG
>DASTVC010000637.1:0-20164 GCA_035759295.1 Longimicrobium sp.
GTCCTGCAGGCGGCTGATGGGACCGGCGATCTCCTGGCCCACGTGGTACTGCTGCGCGATGTCGCCCCACGGGTCGTCCTGGGTCTGCTTGAGGCCCAGGGAGATGCGCTTGTTCTCGGCGTCCACGCCCAGGATCACCACATCCACGTCGTCACCCTTCTTGACGACCTCGGACGGGTGCTGGATGCGCTTGGTCCAGCTCATGTCGGAGATGTGCACCAGGCCGTCGATCCCCGGCTCGATCTCCACGAAGGCGCCGAAGCTGGTGAGGTTGCGGACCTTGCCGCTCAGGCGCGTGCCCACCGGGTACTTGGCCGGCAGCGCGTGCCAGGGGTCCTCCTCGATCTGCTTCATGCCCAGCGAGATCTTCTCGCCCTCCGGATCCACCTTCAGGATCACGGCCTCGATCTCGTCGCCCAGCGACACGATCTTGGACGGGTGCCGGACGTTGCGCGTCCAGCTCATCTCGCTGATGTGCACCAGGCCCTCGACGCCCTTCTCCAGCTCCACGAAGGCGCCGTAGTTGGTGATCGAGACCACCCGGCCGCGCACGCGGGCGCCCACCGGGTACTTGGCCTCGACGTCCTTCCACGGGTACTCCTGCAGCTGCTTGAGGCCCAGCGACAGGCGCTCGCGCTCCCAGTCGATGTCCAGGACCTTCACCTCCAGCTCGTCGCCGATGCCCACCACCTCGGACGGGTGGCCCACACGGCCCCACGACATGTCGGTGATGTGCAGCAGGCCGTCCATGCCGCCCAGGTCGATGAACGCGCCGAAGTCGGTGATGTTCTTCACCACGCCCACGCGCTGCTGGCCCACCTCGAGCTCCTTCTTGAGCTTGTCGCGCTTGATCTCGCGGTCGGCCTCGAGGAGCACGCGGCGGCTGACGACGATGTTGCGCCGGCGCTTGTTGAGCTTGATGATCTTGAAGTCGTACTGCTCGCCGATCAGGTCCTCGATGTTCGGGACCCGGCGCAGCGCGATCTGCGACCCCGGCAGGAACGCGTCCACGCCCATGAGGTCGACCGTGACGCCGCCCTTGATCTTGCGGGTAAGCGTGCCGGTGACCGCGTTGCCGCCCTCGTACGCCACGCGGATCTGCTCCCACACGCGCAGGAAGTCGGCCTTCTTCTTGGACAGGACGACGACGCCGTCCTCGTCCTCCAGGTTCTCCAGGAAAACCTCGACCTCGTCGCCGATCTGCAGCGAGTCGGGGTCCTTGAACTCGTCGCGGGTAACCGCGCCTTCGCTCTTGAAGCCCAGGTCCAGGATCACCGCCTTGTCGGTGATGCGGAGCACCCGGGCCTTGACGATCTCACCCTCCTCGATGTTGCTGAGGGTGGGCTCGTACATGGCCAGCAGCCCTTCGTACTCCTCGGAGGTGTACTCGTCCTCGTCGAAGAGGTCGGGGCGAATGCCCAGCGACCGGGCGCGGTCGGCGATCTGCTCGATGGTAAGCTCGCTGCCCCAGCTCTTCCTGGGCTGCTCGGCGACGGCGATGCCGCCGTCCTCGCGCGAGAACTGCTCTTCCGTAACGTCTGACATGAGTGGGGATGTCTCCTGTAACGCGGCCTCCGGACGGGTAAGGCGCCGGCGCCGGTTCGGGGTGATGAGTGTGTCCGGACGTAAGCCGGGGGAAACAGAACAAGTTACGGAATTTCTTCGCTCGGGTCAACCCCGCTCCGCTCCCGCCACACGGCAGCCGAATGCGTCGTACGCAACGCGGCGGCAAGCACCGGTGGGTGTTCACCGCCGCACGTGCAGCCCTCAACAAAGGCTACCGAACGACGTCGCTGACGTACTTGGTGCCGCACGACGAAGGTCCGGGCGTGCCCATATTGGTCCGGCAGCCGGAGCCCGCGATCCCACTGTACGAGTACGCATACCCCACCCGGATTTCGTTCTGGCCGCGCCGCACGCGTACGCGGGCGGAAGGACTCGCGGGAGTGTACAGCCGCCACGATTTGAATGAAGCGGCCACCCCCGGTCCCCAGTTCTGGCATACGTTCGCGCCCCGGTGCACGAGCTTCCCTTGCGAGTAGATTTCAACCGTGGCGCAGGCGGTTGCGCCGAGCCGCCCGCCGAGCGCTGTCGCCTCAGCGTCGACGTAGTTGATCAGCGCGTCATTGCCATTCTCGGTTGAGCCCCACCGCATGCCCAGGGCGAATCCTTCCGCCGACTTGTCGACACGTGAACCGGTGGCGAAACCCGGGGAAGCGGCCGCCGCGTCCGGGCCGGTGACGTCATGCGTCCCGGTGCACCCGCTGAGGCTGACGCAGCCAAGGATGAGGGTGGCAAGTAGCGGACTGCAAGATGAGGTCGGCATGGGCACCTCCATAAAATTAGGTTGGACGGGCAAGACAGACTCCGGCGCTCGGTGCCTTTAGTCCCCGCCACTTGTCACATACGAGCGAAGCGACGACGAGTTTCAGGTGAGCGATCGTGTGGACGCCCGCTCCCGCGCCAGGGCGACGACGCGCTCCACCTGCTCCTCGAAGCTCAGCCCGGTGGTGTCGATGACCACGGCGTCGTCGGCCTGGCGCAGCGGCGCCGTCTCGCGGCCGCTGTCGATGGCGTCGCGCCCCTGCAGCAGCCCCGCCTCGGCCCGCACCTCCTCCAGCGGCGGATCGATCACGCCGCGCTCCAGAAGCCGCCGCCGCGCGCGCTCTTCGGCGTCGGCGATCAGGTACGCCTTGAGCTCCGCGTCGGGAAACACGACGGTGCCGATGTCGCGCCCGTCGGCCACCAGCCCGCCGCGGGCGCCGGACTCGCGCAGGGCGTCCATGAGCCACTCGCGCACGGCGGGGACGGCGGCCATCTGACTGACGTGCGCGTTCACCTCGTGCGAGCGGATGTCGATGCTCACGTCCTCGCCGCGGATGGTCATCACGTAGCCGCGATCGGCGGGGCGGCCGTGCACGTCCATGCGGTCCAGCTCGTCGTGCGTCAGATGCCGCCACCCGTCGGGATGGATGCCGGAGCGCAGCGCGGCCAGGGTGATGGCGCGGTAGAAGGCGCCGGAGTCGAGATGGCGATACCCCAGCCGCGCGGCGACCGCCTTTGCCGTGGAGCTCTTCCCCGACCCCGCCGGCCCGTCCAGCGCGATGATGATCCCGTCGGGACGCCTCGTTTCCGTCATCTGCCTCGTCACGATGGTGGTTTGCGCCGTGAGGCATCGGCCGGCGGAGCCGCGGGCACCGTGCCGGCGGCGTCGGCGGGCTCAGGCGCCTGGACCTGGAACTGGATGGGGATGGTGACCCACACCTTCACGGGCCGGCCATTCACCTTCGCGGGACGAAAGCGCGCCTGGCGAATCACGCCGGTCGCCGCTTCGTCGAACCGGGGATCCGTCGTCATTTCCACGGCGGGGGACGCCGGATCCACCGTGCCGTTCTCCAGGATCCTGAAGCGCACGATCACGGCGCCCGAGATGGCGCTGTCACGCAGCGCCGGCGGATACCGTGCCGCGATCTGCCGCGCGATCGCCGCGTGGCCCATGAGCGCGGGCTGCTCTTCGACCGCCGACATCTCGTACGTGCCTTCCTCCGGCTCCGCGGTCACCCGGACGGTCGGCAGGCGGCGAACGTCGAACACCACGGAGTGCCTGATCCAGGCCGGCAGGGGTCTGCCGTTCATCCGCGCGGGCGCAAAGCGCATCCGCGGGACCAGGGCCGTCGCCGGCGTCACGAACGCCGGGTCCGATGCCTGAAGGAGCGAGACCGAGCCGGGATCGATGGTGCCGTCCTCCCGCACCCTGAAGTTCAGGACGACGGAGCCACGCACGCCGCTTTCCCGCTGGCCGGGCGGGTAGCTGGTGTTGATCTGCTGCAGGATCTCATCCTCGTTCAGCAGCCGGGGCGGCTCCAGGCCCTGGCCCGTCGCCGGCGACACGGCGGCCAGCCACGCGGCGGAGACGACCAGCAGGAGCGCCGGAATGCGATACGGATGACAACGCATTGTCGATACGTTTCGGGTAAAAGAACGTCGAACTGCGTCCGGCGGGGCCCCTCTTCGCTCGTTCCCTCGCGGAGAGGGAGGCTTCGGCGAGCCGCGAGGCTCGTCGAAAGAGATCGAACTGGCGCCCGAGGGGCCCCCTCTCCCCCGGCCCCTCTCCCCCGCTGCGCGGGAGAAAGGGGAGAATTCGATCCCGCACGACAAGCTTTACCGCCGTTCTCCCTCCCCCACGCAGTTTGTGGGGGAGGGCCGGGGAGGGGGGCGCCGCGGACGCGCACCTCACCCTCTGATACGCAGCTCACCCCGTCGACAACCTTCGCAGCAGATCCCAGAAGCCCGGAAAGCTCACGTCCACCACCTCCGGGTGATCCACCTCGATCGCGTTTCCCGGCTGCGCACCCAGCACGCCGAAGGCCATGGCGATGCGGTGGTCGTGGAACGCCTGCACGCGCCCGGCCAGCGGGCCCTCCGTGCCACGGACCACGATGCCGTCCTCCAGCTCCTCCGCCTCCACACCGATCGCGCGCAGGTTCCCCGCGACGGCGGCGATGCGGTCAGTCTCCTTCACCCGCAGCTCGCCCGCGCCGATGATGCGCGTTTCCCCCTGCGCGCGCGCCGCGAGCACGGCGAGCATCGGGATCTCGTCGATGGCGTCGGGCACCTCGTCGCCGCCGACGTCGATCGCCCGCAGCGGCGTGGGACCCACGACCAGGTCCGCGACGGGCTCGCCGCCGGCGGTGCGCGCGTTCTCCATCGCGATTCGCGCCCCCATCCGCTCCACCAGGCGAAAGAAGCCGGTGCGCGTGGGGTTGATGCAGACGTTGCGGATGCGCAGCTCGCCGTCGTCCGCCAGCAGCGCCAGCGCGATGAGGAACGCGGCGGAGGAGGGATCGCCGGGCACCTCCAGCTCCAGCGGCGGCAGCGGGCGTCCGCTGGGGCGGAGGTGGATGCGCACGCCGCCGTCCACATCCTCCGTCTCCACCGTCTCGCCCAGCGCGCGCAGGATGCGCTCCGTGTGGTCGCGGGAGAGCATGGGCTCGGTGACGGAGACGGCGACGCCCGCGCCCAGGCCGGCGAGCAGCACCGCGCTCTTGATCTGTGCGCTGGCCTTGGGCGAGGCGTAGTCGATGGAGCGCAGCGGCCCGCCGACGACCTCGATGGGCAGACAGCCGGGGGCGCCGGCCTCGCGGAAGCGCGCGCCCATCCGCGCCAGCGGCTCGGTGATGCGGCGCATGGGGCGGCCGCGGAGGGAATCGTCGCCGGTGAGCGTGGACGCGAAGGGGCGGCTGGCGAGCAGGCCCATCATCAGCCGCGCCGTGGTTCCGCTGTTGCCGCAGTCCAGCCACCCCGCCGGCGCCCTCCACGCCTCGATGCCGCGGCCGTGAACACGGACCTCGGAACCGTCCGCCGGCAGGTCTGGGACGTCGCAGCCCAGCGCGCGCAGCACGGACGCGGTGCTGCGGCAGTCGGCGCCGGGGAGCAGCCCGCGCAGCCGGCTTTCGCCCCGCGCGGCGGCGCTGAACATCAGCGCGCGGTGGGTGAGGGACTTGTCGCCGGGGACGAGGACGTCGCCGGTCACGTGCAGTCGGGTGGGCATGCGGCGGAAGCTACCCGCGCCCGCCCGCGCGCCGCAACCGCCTGCCCCTGACGCGAAGACGGGGAGTCCGCGATCACAGGCTCCCCGTCTTCCCGTCCATCCTTTGCAGGGCTCAGCCGCCCAGGTCGACGTCGAAGTGCGCGCGCCGCTTCCAGAAGTAGCGCAGCAGCCCGGCCTCGATCACCAGCAGCACCAGGAGCCACGGCGCCACGGTCGGAACGATCACCGCCACCACGACTTGCATCACGGCCGCTGCGCCCAGCTCTGCCATGGCCCCGTACCACCCCCAGCGCGAGAACCGCCGGACCTCGCCGGCCAGGCGCCACTGGAGCACGGCCCACACGCACGCGGCAAGCCCCTGCTTCCACACCCCCGCCGGCACGCCCGGGCCGTTGCCGAGGGCGATCACCAGCACCAGCGCGCGGAGGGCGGACATCACGGCCATCAGGTAGATGGATCCGATGAAGAGCTCCCCCGGCATGCCGTGCGAACGCGGCGCGGCGAGGGCGGTGTCGCCCACCAGCAGCCCCGCGAGGGCCTCCGGCGCCGGCTGGGCCGTAGGTGAGATGTCGGTCACGCGCGCTCCCCTTTCATTTTCCACCGCCGTCAGCCGTCGATGTCGATGTCGAACTGGGCCCGGTACTCCCAGAAGTAGCGCATCCACGCCAGGTCGATGCCCACTCCCATCATTCCGCCGACCACGTTGCCGTGCGCCATCCCCCACACGTTGGCGGCCGCGGCGCCCGCCAGCTCCACCATGGCGCCGTACCATCCCCAGCGGCTGAAGTGCTCCACCTCCTTCGCCAGCCGCCACTGCACCACCGCGCCCACCCCCAGCCCCACCGCCATCCCCACCATCCACAGCTTGCCCGAGAACACGCCGAACGCGGCGCCTCCCAGGGCGCCGGCGCCCATGCCCACGGCCGCGACGTAGCTCAGGATGAAGAACAGGCTTCCTGGCCACTCGTGCTCCCGGTGAATCTCCGCGCGCTCGCCCATGACCAGCGCCGGCAGCGGTTCGCGGAGGACCGGATCCAGGCCGGCGGCGGCGGGCGGTGCATCGGCGACGGTGTGGATCGGCATCGTTCCCTCTCTGCAGGAGGATCGATTCGGGCCGGCACGGACGCGTGGAGATACGGAGGCGGGCGGGGAAAAGTGTCAGCGCAGCCCGGTGGAAGGATGCGGCGGAACGCGGCGCGGGGTCTCGCGCGGGGGCAGCTCAGCGGCGCACGGGGGACGTACGGCGCATCCACAGCGCTCCCGGCTGCGGCGAGACGGTGCGGCGCCGAACCGTCTGCGTCCCCATGCGGGCCAAGCGCGCCGCCCGCCACTCCGGCGTCACCGCACGCGGCGGCGGACGGCGACGCTCCAGCCGCGCGTCGGCCCAGAAGTCCCAGCGGCGCACCCACAGATAGTGCAGCGCGCCCAGCAGCATCATCGCCGTCGCGGCCGCGGTCAGCGCTTCCGGATCGCCCAGGTCTGCGTACGAGAAGGCGCCGACGATCGTAAGGAGCGCGAGAGCGAACCATCCGCCCACGAAGAACCAGGACCAGCACGCGAACCGATCCACTGCGCGCGCAATGTACGCCGCGACCGCGAAGACCGGTGCGCCAACTGCGAATCCCAAAACCCACATTCCCCATCCGCCGGGCGCGTCGAACACGACGATTGCCCACATCGCCGTTCCGCAGGCGTAGATCATCAGTACGATGATACGCCCGCGCAGGTCATGCTCGGGGGGAACTTCACCCAACATCTCGGCAAGTGGGCGGGTGGAACCGGAGTGTTCGTCCATCAATCGATTGTCCGTCGGTACGTCGTTCCAGGCCGGCGATTCAGGAGGCGCCGGCCAGGTGCTCGCGCGCGAATTCCAGGCCGTAGAGCGTAAGGAACGGCTCGATCTTCTGCACGGTGCGGCAGTGGGGGCCGATGAGCTCCGCCAGCCCGCCCGTGGCCACGACAAGCAGTTCCTCCGCGCCCCACTCCTCGCGGATGCGGGTAACGGTGCCGTCGATGGCGTCGACGGCGCCCCAGAACACGCCGCTCTGGATGCACGCCTCCGTGCGCCGCCCGATCACCTTCTGCGGCGGCACCAGCTCCACGCGCGGGAGCTTGGCGGTGCGCTCGGTAAGGTTGCTGGCCGCCGTCTTGACGCCCGGCGAGATCACGCCGCCGATGAACACGCCGTCGCGGGTGATGCAGTCGAAGGTGGTCGCCGTCCCCAAGTCCACCACCACGGTGTCGGCGGCGTACATCCGCAGCGCCGCCAGCGTGTTGACGATGCGGTCGGCGCCCACCGTCAGCGGCTCCTCCACGTCCAGGCGGATGGGAAGGGGCGTGCGCGCGGTCACCGCCTGCGCCTCCACGCGCAGGTAGCGCCGGCACGCGTCCGCCAGCGTCAACGTGAGCGCGGGGACCACGGAGCCGATGGTGGCCGCGCGCACCGGCGCCCCGCCGATCCCGGCGGCACCCATCAGCTGCGTGAGCATCAGCCCGTACTCGTCCGCGGTGCGGCGCCCGTCCGTCGAGACGCGCCAGTGCCCGCGCAGGCTCGTATCCTCGAACCAGCCGATCACCGTCTCCGTGTTGCCGACGTCGAAAACCAGATCCATGGGGAGGAGTGCGAAAGTGCGAAAGTGCGGGAGTGCGAAAGTGGCGCGCTCCCGCTGCCGTCAACGTCTACCGTAATGCCAGCGGGCAGCCAGAAAGTACACGGCGGCTCCATGGACGAGATAGACCAGGCGATCGGCGTCCGTGATCCGTCGTGACCATTGTCCGAGCTTGTCGTGCTTCAGGCCTTCCGGCTTGCCCGTCCCGAAATACGGATCACGGACGATTTCCTCGACCAGGCGCATGACGCGCAGCGCGGTTCGTGGATTGGAGCCGATCCACCAGGCAAGATCCTGTCGGAACTGGCTAAACACGATCGCCTGCCGATCTTCCTCCGCAGGAACGGCAGGCGATGCATCCGACTCGCCCGTGCGGCGCCTACCGGCGGTCATAATCGAATGGCTGCTTTACATGCGGCCACTCCGGCACCACTCCCCAGGCCCTGAGCTGCTCATCCGCACGACGCAGGATCTCCTGCATCACCGGCGACTGCTGCAGCATGAGCGTGGTCTCGTTGCGTTCGCGGCCACGGCGGAGACCGGCTCTCCACATGGGCGCAATCCGCATTCGCCTGGTCTGGGTCGTCATGGCTCACTCGGTTCGGGTGCGAGATGCTCCCCAACGATGCGCAACCTTTGCCACGCCGTCAAGTCCGTCCACAAAGCGCCACGGACGTGCACGGAGTGACTTCCATTCCTGCCGCGTATTTGTTGAAGAACAGGCCGCCGGGCGGGTCTGAACCGCTCCTTTTGGCCGCGCCTCACCCCGCCACCCGCACCGTCCCAGACGTCACCGTGCGCAGCACGCCGTCGGTGTCGCGGAGGAGGAGGGCACCGGCGGGGCTCACGCCGAGGGCGGTGCCGGCGGTCTCCTGCGCGCCGGTGACGCGAACGGAGCGGCCTTCCAGCGCGTCGCGGCGGCGCAGTGCGTCGAGCATGGCGCCGGTGAGCTGCGACGGCGGGTTGCGCAACGCGCGGGCGACGGCGCTGGCCACGGCGCCCGCCACCTCCACCCGCGGCGGGCTCCACCCCGACACGATGCGCAGGCTGGTGGCGGTCTGCGCCACGTCGTCCGGAAAGTCGCCGGGGACGTGCAGCACGTTCAGGCCGATGCCGACGACCACGCTCCCTGGCCGCGCGCCGTCCCAGCTCCCCTCGCACAGAATGCCGGCCACCTTGCGCCCCGCCAGCTGCAGGTCGTTGGGCCACTTCACCTGCGTCACCGCCGGGCGCACGAACGCGTCCACCGCCTCCGCGGCGGCCAGGCCCACCAGCAGCGGCAACAGCGTCGGCGCGGGGAGCGAGGACGGGCGCGCCACCATCGACATCCACACCCCCACCCCCGGCGGCGACGACCAGGCGTTCCCGCCGCGCCCCCGCCCCGCCGTCTGCTCCTCGGCGAGCACCAGTGTGCCGTGCGGCGCGCCGCCGTCGGCCAGCCCGCGCGCGGCGTCGTTCGTGGAGCGGACGCGGGCGAAGAGGTGGACGGAGGGCAGGCCCCAGCGCACGGCCAGCTCGTCGGCCGCGACGCCCTCCCAGCGATCGGTGAAGAGGTCCGTCACTCCGCGGCGCGCAGCTGAAGCGACAGGTCCAGCGAGGGCGCCGAGTGCGTCAGCGCGCCGATGGAGATGAAGTCGACCCCCGACTCCGCGTAGGCGTGGATGGTCTCCAGCGTGATGCCGCCCGACGCCTCCGTCTCCGGACGCGGGTCGGTGGCGTGGACGAGCTCCACGGCCTCGTGCATCAGCGGCCAGCTCATGTTGTCGAACATGATGCGGTCCACGCCAGCCGCCAGCGCCTCGCGCACCTCGTCCAGCGACGTCGTCTCCACCTCCACCTTCAGGCCGCGCTCGTTCTGGCGGCGGACGGCCTCCACCGCCGGCGTGATCCCCCCTGCCGCGGCGATGTGGTTGTCCTTGATCATCACCATGTCGTGCAGGCCGAAGCGGTGGTTGGCGCCGCCGCCCGCCACGACCGCCGCCTTTTCCAGCGCGCGCATCCCCGGCGTGGTCTTGCGGGTGTCGATGACGCGCGCGCCGGTGCCCTGCACCGCCTGAACGTACCGCCGCGTGACCGTGGCGACGCCGGAAAGGCGCTGCATGAAGTTGAGCGCCGTCCGCTCCGCCGTCAGGATGGACCGCGCGGAGCCGCGGATGGTCATCGCCACGTCGCCGGGGCGGACAGCGGTCCCATCTTCCATATCCACCGACACTTCCAGCGAGGGATCCACGCGGCGGAAGACCTCGGCGGCGACCTCGGAGCCGGCGATCACCCCCGGGGACTTGGCGACGATGCGCGCCTCTGCCCGCCGCTCCTCCGGCACGGTCCACAGCGTGGTGAAGTCGCCCGGCCCCACGTCCTCGGCCAGGGCGGCGTCGATCAGGGCGAAGGCGCTCGACGGAAGCGGCATCAGTCGTCTCCCGCGGCGGCGAGAAGGGGCTCGGCGTCGCGAGCGGCGGAGGCGCCGGCCAGGACGCGCTGGTAGTAGCGCTCGTACTGGGGGACGATCACGTCCACGCCAAAGCGCTCGGCGGCCACCGTCTGCGCGGCGATGCTCATCTCCAGCCAGCGCTTGTTGTCGCGGAGGATGGAGATGCCCATCTCCGCCATGGTCTCCACGTCGCCCACGTTGCCCATGTGGCCGGTCACGCCGTCCTGCACCACCTCCGGCAGGCCGCCCGCGTTGGACGAGACGACGGGAACGCCGCTGGCCATGGCCTCCAGCGCCACGAGGCCGAACGACTCGCTCTGCGAGGGGAGAAGCAGGAGGTCTGCGCAGGTCATCAGCTCGGCCACGGAATCCTGCTTGCCCAGAAAGATCACGCGGTTGGTGATCCCCAGCGCCTCCGCCTCCGCCATCGCCTTGGGACGCTCCGGGCCGTCGCCGACGAACATGAGCTTGCTGGGCACCTGCTTGTGGATGCGGGCAAAGATGCGCACCACGTCGGCGATCCGCTTGACCTCGCGGAAGTTGGAGACGTGCATCACCAGCATCTCGTCCGGCCGCAGAAAGGTCTCCTTGCGGCAGGGATACGATCCGCGGCGGTAGAGGCGGGGATCGACGAAGTTGTGGATGACCTCGATGGAATCCCCCGGCACCCGGAAGCGGTCCACCGTCTCGCGCTTCAGGTAGTCCGACACAGCGGTGATGCCGTCGGACTTCTGGATGGAAAAGCGGGTGATGTCGAAGTAGCTGCGCTCCTGGCCGACGAGGGTGATGTCGGTGCCGTGCAGCGTCGTCACGATCTTGAGCGGGTGCCCGGGGCCCAGCATCTCCTTGGCGATCCAGGCGCTGGTGGCGTGCGGGATAGCGTAGTGCACGTGCAGCAGGTCCAGCTCCGCGCGCACGGCCACCTCGTGCATCATCGCCGCGAGGGAGAGGGAGTAGTTGTTGTGCTCGAACAGCGGGTAGCGCGTGGTCTCCACCTCGTGGAAGTACACGCGCTCCATGAAGTGCGGCAGGCGGAACGGCTGGGCGTACGAGATGAAGTGGATCTCGTGCCCGCGCTGCGAAAGCTCGATCCCCAGCTCGGTGGCGATGGCGCCGGAGCCGCCGTAGGTGGGGTAGCAGGTGATGCCGATCTTCATCGAGAAAGTGCCTGGTGCCGAATGGGATGGGCCAAGTGCCGGGTATCGAGTGCTGAATACCGAGTGCTGAGTACCGAGTGCCGAGTATCGAGTGCCAAGTGTCGGGTGGATCGTGTCCGCTCCGCGCTGGCACTAAACCCTAGGCACTAGGCACTAGGCACTCGGCACTGCCCTTGAGAATCGCGCCGAGCCGCGCGGCGTAGCGGTCGAACGATGCAATCTGCGCGATCCGGGCCCGCGCCGCACCTCCCATGCGTGCACGGAGCGCCGCGTCGTCCACCAGGCGGCGCAGGGCGTCCGCCAGCGAACGGGGATCGTCGGGCGGAACGAGCAGGCCGGTGGCGCCGTGCTGCACGATCTCGGGGATGGCGGCGATGCGCGTGCCGATGGCGGGCAGCCCGGCGGCGGCGGCCTCCTGGAACACCATTCCGAACGCTTCGCCGCGCGTGGGCATGGCGAACACGTCCGCGTGGCGCCACAGCTCGAACCAGGCCGGCGTGTACGCGCGCACGCCGCGATGGACGGAAACGTTCCCCGCGTCCAGCGGCGTCACCAGCGGCGAATCGCTCACCACGTCCAGCGCGGCGCGCTCCGCGAAGCCGCCCGCGCGCCACGCCTCCAGCAGCTGCGGCCCGCCCTTGCGCACCCAGTCGCCGCCGATGAAAAGGACGCGCACCGGCCGCTCAGGGCTGCGCGCCGCCCGCTGCTCCACCCACGCCGCGTCGAAGCCGTCCAGCGGCACGGGGTACGGCATCACGTGCACACGCTCCGCCAGCTGCGGCTGGTCGCGCATCAGGTCGTCCGCGGCCCAGCGCGACGTGGCGGTGATGGCGGCCGCCGCGCGAAAGACCCGGCGGTCCATCGCCGCGTTGGGCGCGTAGTCCAGCCGCGCCAACCCCGCCGGCACTTCCCCGCTCGCCAGACGCTGCGTGGTGTCGATGGAGACGACGGAGCGCGTGCGCTTCATCCGCCCCAGGCTGGCGTACGCCGTGGCCTGCGTGTGAAAGTGGATGACGTCGAACGACTTTCCTTCCCGCTCCATCGCCGCGATCCGCCGCGCCGCCAGCACCCCCGCGTGCAGCTCGTGTCGGAAGCGCGGCAGCGCCAGCGACGCCGCGGAGGACGAGCCGGGCGCCGGCCCCGCGCACATCACGCGGCGGATGACGCGCTCCGCCGTCGTCAGCTCCGCGCTCAGGTCCAGGTGCGTGGCCTCGATGGACGGATCGCGCTCCGCCACGTCGCGGAAGAGCCGCGCGACGGAGGCGTGGCCCAGGATGCCGGAGTTGACGAAGAGGGCGCGGGTCATGGTTTCCCGGGTCCTCCACCCCAGGTCTCTCGGCGCGACGAAAGACATCGAACTGCGCCCGAAGGAGCCCCCTCCCCCCGGCCCCCTCCCCCGCTGCGCGGGAGAGGGGGAGAATTCGATCCCGCTTCGACCCGCCCCGGACTGCGCCCGCGGGGTGCCCCTCCCCCGGCCCCTCCCCGTTCGTTCCTCACGGAGAGGGGAGAATTCGATCGCGCTTCGACGCGCACCGGTCCGTGGGCCACAACCACCCCTCCCCCGCAGTTTGGGGGAGGGGTCGCCAGCCGTCGCGAGGAACGAGCGAAAGGCCTGGCGGGGGTGAGGGCCCGCATCATGGCAGCGGAACCCCTGCCCCGCCCTGCTCGGGCACCAGCCGCAAACGGACCAGGATCGGCCGGACGCGCGCGGGGAACGGCAGGCCCTCGTACAGCGGGCGCATCCACCAGATGTACAGGCCCCCTAACACCGGCGCGATGATCAGCGGCGGCCAGACGGAGGCGCGCCATCCCGCGATTCCCACGGCCAGACCCAGCAGCAGCAAGAGAACGGCGCGCGTGGACCACGGGCCCAGCGCACCGCGCCACAGCTCCGCCTGACCCAGCCCGGTGACGCGGCGCAGGAAGTAGGCGCCGGCGGGATACGCCACCAGTGCCGTGCTGATCACCGCCGCGGCGGCGACGCCGGGAAGGCCGTAGGTGCGCCCCAACAGAATGGCGGCGGCCAGGTGGACGACGCCCTGCGCCACGGAGACGAAGCCGATCTGCACGCGCGCGCCCAGCGTGGACGCCGTCGTGGCCAGCGCGTGCGCCAGCGAGAGCGCGATGGCGCCAAGCGCGACGAGGGCGTTGGTGGTCAGCCCGGCGAACTTGTCCGGGCCTACCCAGAGCGAGACGAAGCTGGGGTTGAAGGCCAGCACCCCGCACGCCACCGCCCCCGCGCCGATCAGCGTAAGCCGCAGGATGGAGATCACGATCTCCCGCGCGCGCTCCGCCCGACCTTCGCCCTTGAGCTGCGCGAGACCCACGAGGCCCGCGTCCGGCAGCTGCCAGCTCATCTGCGTCATCACGTCCGCCAGGCGCGCCGTGAGCGCGTACGTCACCGCCGCGACGGGCCCGGCGATGGCGAGGATCACCAGGTTGCTGGTCGCCGAGATCATCCGCCACCCCAGCCCCGCCACCCATCCGCCGATCCCCTGCGCCGTCACGCTCCCCAGCAGCTTCATCGACGGCCAGTGCAGCCCGTGCAGCAGCTCCGGCGCGATCTTCCGCGCGCGCAGCAGGCTGGCGGTCGCGACGAAGAGCGTCGGTACCGTGGCGGCGGCGGCCAGCGCGTAGAGCCCCTGCCCCGCCGCCAGCAGGCCGATGATGAGCGCCACGTTCAACACCGTCTGCGCGATCCCCAGCCGCCCCGCGAAGGTTACGTCCTGCAGTCCGATGAGCAGCGCGTGAAAGACGCGCACGGGATACGCGGCCGCCATCCCCGCCACCAGCAGCATCAGCGGCCCGATCACCTCCGCGTGCTGCGCCTCCGATACCCCCGTCAGCCCGGGCGCGACGGCGAGCAGTCCCAGCGCCAGCACCGCGAAGACGACCGCCGCCAGCGTCGCCGCGACCACGCCGGCGCTCACCAGGCGGCGCATCTCGTCGCGGTCGCGGCGGCCGTCCGCCTCCGCCACCAGCCAGGGGAGCACGCCGAGGACGCCCAGGTCCGCCATGGCGCTGTACGCGACGAGCTCGCCGAAGCCCAGCCACACGCCGTACGCCTCGCTCCCCACGCTGCGCAGGACGAACGGGACCACGAGGATGCCGGACGCCAGCGCCAGCCCGAACTGCAGGTAGCCGAAGCCGGCCGCGATCCCCGCCCGGCGCGTCCTGCTCACGCCGCGGTCCGCCTGCCCGCCGCGAAGCGCGCCACCTGCCGCGCCGTGGCCGCCCACCCCGCCGGCGACGCGCGTCGCAGCCAGGACTTTCGCGCACGGCTGTCCTCCGCGCGAATGGCGTCCATCCAGCGCGAGAAGAAGAGTTTGCCGTTCCGGAGGCCGATGTCCATCCGCCGTGCCGAAGGGGTGCGCGCGTAGGTGGTGCTGAGCTGGTGGACGTAGGCGCCGTCGCGCTCGTAGCCGTGCGTGGCCACCCTCCACCCCGCTCCGCGGATGCGGTAGGCGAGGTCCGATTCGTCCCACTCCGTGGGGCGGTACGCCTCGTCCAGCGGGCCCACGCGGTCGATGCACGCCTTGCGGACGATCCACGGACGCATCACGCCATCCACCTCGTACAGCCGGGCCCAGTTGAGCGGCGCGGGGCCCAGCGTGCTCTCCATCCGCCGCCAGTCCACCGAATCCTCCCACGTTCGCACGGGCTCATCGACGGGATGAAAGAGGAGGCCGCGGCTCAGGCTGAGCATCCCGATCTCCTCGTACGCGCGAAAGGTCGCCAGCAGCTCGGGGACGAACCAGCGGGCGCGGACGAACATGTCGTCGTGCCAGCTGAGGACCAGCGGCCCGCGCGCGTCGGCAAAGCCGCGGTTGGTGCACATCAGCTCGTGCGCGTCGTCCTCGTGCGCCACGCGCAGCGGCGGACCGTCCCACCCGCGCGCGGCGAGATCCGCGAGATATTCCGCCGTGCCGTCCGTGCAGCCGTCCTCGACGACGATCAGCTCCACCGGCTGGTCCGCGGCGTAGCGGCGCCACGACTCCAGCGCCTGCCGCAGCACGGGCAGGTTGTTGTGCGTGGCGATGGCGACGGACAGCTCGATCCCTGCTCCTCCGCTCAATCCCTTCCCCTCGTTCACCCGTTCACCCGGTCACCCCATTCACCGCCCGGGCTCGCCATCGGACCGATCCGGACGTTAGATTCCCCGCCCCGCACCCCCTATCTGATGGACGGAGAACGGATGCTTCCACGCTGGGCGCGTGCCGCCGCCCACCCCGGCCGCGCAGCCGAAGTCGCGCGCGCACTCACCCGCTTTCGCAACGGCGCCACGCTGGTCCGCGCGTACCTGCGCCTGGCGGAGCCTGCGTACCCGTTCACGCTGCGCGCCCGCTCCGGCGCCGAGGTGCCCATCGAGAGCTGGCACGACGCGGCGACGGCGTGGGTCGTCTTCTGCCGCGAGGAATACGCCGTGCCGGCGGACGCGCGGTGCATCGTGGACATCGGCGCCAACTGGGGAGCCTTCACGCTCTACGCCGCGGGACGCGCGCCCGCAGCGCGCATCTTCTCCATCGAGCCGCATCCCCAGGAGCACCCGCGCCTGCTGCGCAACCTGGCGGCGAACGGGCTGGACGGCCGCGTGGCCGTCTGGCAGCTCGCCGTCGCGGCGGAGGGCGGCACGCGGTGGATGGATGCGGATCCCGCCCACCCCAGCCCCTCGCGCGGCATCCACCCGGCCGCCGTCGACGCGCCGCCCCCCGCCTCCGTCCAGGTGCAGGCCGTCACCCTGGCCGAGATACTGGACCGCGCCCGCGCCGAAGCGGGGGTCGAGCGCATCGGCCTGGTGAAGATGGACATCGAAGGCGCCGAGCACGAAGCCCTCCCGGACCTGCCGCCGCAGGCGCTGGCCGCGGTGGACGCATGGCAGATGGAGTACCACCCCAACGCCCCCAAGGCCCCGCTCTTCGCTGCCCTGCAGCGCGCCGGCCTGCGCCTGGTGCGCGACGACGAGTCCACCCCGGACTCAGGGGTCGCGCACTTCCGGCGGTAGAGCAGGCATCGAACTGCGTCCGCGCGGTGCCCCTCCCCCGGCCCCTCCCCGTTCGTTCCTCACGGAGGGGGGAGAATTCGATCCCGCTGCGACAGGCTGCCGTGCACCACCCCTCCCCCGCAGTTTGGGGGAGGGGTCGCCGGGCCGTTGCGAGGAACGAGCAAAAGGCCCCGGCGGGGGAGAGGGCCCCGCGTCGCAAACGCGGCCACCCACCATCTCGCTCCATCCCGTCCGACGCACCCCACAGCCCGTGCAGTTTATCCCCTCTCCCACGCAGTTTGTGGGAGAGGGCAGGCGAGGAACGAGCCGGGTGAGGGCCCCGCCGGGTGAGGGCCCGCCGGCCCCTACACGAACGCCCGCGCGTACGCCTGGAGGTTCATCGCCAGGGGCGTGCGGGTGCCGCCGGGGATCAGGCGCGCGGCGGCGGTCATCCCGCGGCGCAGGGCGACCTGGCCGGCGCGGGCGGCGCCGTCGCCGGGCGGCGGAAGGACGGGCGCGGCGGTGGTGATGGACACGTCCACGTAGCCCGCGCGCTCCAGCGCCATCCGCAGCGACCGGGCCGTGAAGTGCGACACGTGCACCAGGTTGTCCGCCACCGTGGGCCGGTAGCCGCGGATCACGCGGCCGCGGATGCGCTCCTTCATCAGCTGGTGGATGCCGTGCGGCACCTTGACCGCGATCCACCCGCCCGGCTCCAGCACCGCCTTGATCCCCACCAGCGCGTCCACCGGCTCGGGAATATGCTCCAGCACGTCGATCAGCGTGACGGCGGCGTAGCGGCGGCCCTCGGCCACCAGGTCGCGCAGGTCCGCGCGGTGCACGGGGAGGCCGGTGGCGCGGACGGCGTACTCACTGGTGCGCGGGTTCAGCTCCACCCCTTCCGCGCGCCAGCCGGCCTGCGCCGCCACCTGGATCAGACGGCCGACGTGCGCGCCCAGGTCGAGCAGCGTTCTCCGCTTCCGCTGCGGCACGCGCTCCGAGAGATGGTCGACCACCTCCCGGAAGATGAGGTCCTTGGTGCCGTCGCGAAACTCCGCCTCCATCCACTCTTCCGACCAGCGCTGGTCGTACATCCGCCCGAAATAGTCCGGCAGCGACGGCAGCGCCGCGGGCTGCGCGAACCCGCACGACCGGCAGCGCACGATGTCCACCGTCGCCCCCGTGTAGCGCGCGAGCTCCGGGTCCTGCTCGGCGTAGAGCGAGAACTCGAAGATGGCGCGCGTCACGGTCTTTCTCTCCGTCGCGCCGCAGACCCAGCACGCGCCGGTGGGCGTAAAGCCGGCGTGCGTCTCCGTCACGGAAGCGCCTCCAGGATGATGGTCTCGATCAGCGCCGCCATGTCGTCCCAGGTGCGCGACCGCAGCTCCGCCGAAAGGCCGAGGGCCGCGTCTCGGTGGATGTCGATCGATCCGCGCCACGCCCGCAGCCGCGCCGCCAGCTCCGCCGCGTCGTCCGGATCGCGGAGCAGCAGCCCGTGCATCGATTCCGGAATCCGCTCCGCCACACCGGCATCCGCGCTGACGATGGAGGGAAGCCCGCAGCAGAGCGCCTCCTGCACGGCGAGGCCGAACGCCTCGTAGCGCGTGGGGGCCGCGAGAGCATCCGCCGCCCAAAGAACGCGCCGCACGTCGGACTGGAAGCCGAGAAAGAGGATGCGGTCCGCCAGCCCCGCCTCCGCCGCGCGGCGCCGCCACGCCTCCAGCTCCCCGCCCGCGCCCACGACGGCCAGCCGCGCATCCCACGCCTCGTCCACGCAGAGCCGCGTCCACGCATCGAACAGCGTGTCGAACCCCTTGCGCCGGTCCCCCAGCGCGCCGACGAAGCAGACGACCGGCGCGTCATCCATCCACCCCAGCGCCGCACGCGCCTCCACCCGCTCTGTCATCGACGGCGGGCGGAAGCGCTCCCGGTCGGTGCCGTAGTGGACAAAGTAGGCAGAATCGGGGTTCGCGCCGAGCAGACCCACCGCGTGCCGCTGCGTAAGCGCCGAGTTGCTGACGGTGACCCGCGCGCCTCGAACGACGGCCCGCTCGTCGCGCAGCGCCTTCGATCGCGACGCGGAAGCCATCATCCGCCGCACCGGCTGTCCCGCGACCTGGGGCGCGTAGGCGGCGTGGACGTAGTGCAGCCAGGCCGCGTTCCCCGCGCGGCAGTTGCCGCCGTTCGCCAGCACGACCGGGTTGCGTCCGGCGAGCGATTTCGCCACGCGGCGGCCGGCGCGGTCCAGCAGCGGAAAGCCGAGGGTGTGCGAGCCCAGGGGGCGCGGGACGGGGTGGACGTGGAGGTTGGGCAGCGCGGCCAGGTCGTCCGCGACGCGGTGGGCGACCAGGTGCGTCTCCGTCCCGCTCCGCGCCAGGTATCCCGCCAGCGCGTGGTTGGCCGCGTCCATCCCGCCGGTGCGCACAAAGTCGCCGGCCACGATCACCCAGGGCCTCACCGCGCGGCGAGCGCGTCCGCGTCCGCCGACTGCCGGGCGTGGCGCGCGGCGGCGAACAGGGTGGCGTTCAGCAGCCAGAACTCCATCCCCGACTGGGACAGGAAGATGGGATACGAAAAGGTGAGCGCCGTGGCCCCCACGCTGTAGGCGAGGATGATGGCGGCCCAGAAGGGCAGGTCGTGCGCCTCCGGCGAGGGAGGGCGCGCGCGGGCCGTGCGCCACACCACCAGCAGCGCCATCCCGATGGTCAGCAGGTACGTAAGCAGCAGGGGCGCGCCCCCGTCCACGATCCACCCCGCCCACTGGATCTCCACCCACACGTCCTTGGTCGGCTTGCCGCTGCCGAAGTACGTGGCCGTCATCCCCCAGTGCCCCAGCCCCTCGCCGAACGGCGCCCGGGGAAGGGTCTTGAAGAGGGCGTCTTCCAGAAAGCGGCCGCGGTTCTCGTAGTACACCTGCCCGGGGCGGGCGCGGACGAGCGTCCCCATGCGGTTGGAGACGTCCACGCCGGCCATGTTCTTGGCGCCGAAGTAGCCCGCCAGCACCATCACCCCCAGCCCCATCACCAGCGTGGAAAGCCGCCGCACGTCCCGTCGCCAGAGCAGGATGCCCACGACGGCGACCAGGCTGATCCCCGTCATCACCACCAGCGCGCGGATCTGGGACAGGTACAGGCACGCCACGCCGAGGCCGATGCTGGCCAGCGACAGCGCCATCATCCCCGGCGTGCGGCGGGTGAGGAAGAAGCCCACGCCCAGCAGCACCGCGTACAGTCCGCTGATCGCCGCGCCGCCGGGAACGTCCGTGAGCCCCATCGGCCGGAAGACGCGCTGGCCGGTGGCGGTGGTGATCTTGAGGGATTCGATGTAGCCCTTGCCCTTGGACTCGATCACCGCAGAGACGGGGGGCTGAAAGCTGCCGGGGCGGTACACCTGCAGCACGCCGATGCCCGCGCTCAGCAGGTGAAAGCCCCACAG
>DASTVC010000638.1:0-3007 GCA_035759295.1 Longimicrobium sp.
TGGGACGCCTTTCTGGCCGAGCTGGGCCGCCGCGACCCGGCCGACCACGTGGCCGAGCTGCTCTCCGCCATGCGCCGCGAGATGGTGCAGGCGCGCGCCGCGCTCCCGCTGTACGACGACGCCGTCCGCGCCGCCGACGCCGAGCTGGCCCGCGAACGCAAGGCGCTGGAAGACGCCGTGCGCCGCGGCGGCCTGGCCGAAAAGATCGGCGACGCCGAGACGGTGCGCGTCGCCGGCGAGTTCGCCGAGCGGCACCGCAAGCGCGTCGCCGTGCTCGAGGACAAGGCCCGCGCCGCCCGCGCCGAGCAGGAGCTGCGCGCACAGGAGGTGCAGGACATGACGCGCCGCTACAAGGAAGCCGACGCCAACCGCTTCGTCCTGCTCAACGACATCCGCCGCGCCCAGAGCGGCGCCCGCCTGCAAGACATGGCCGAGGCGCAGGCGTTCGACGACTTTGGCCGCGCCGCGGAAAAGATCGAGACGGAGATCGGCTACCAGGAGGCGCTGGAGGAGCTGTCGGACCTCGCCGGCCCGCCCCCTCCGCCGCCGCCGAACCGGGATGCGGAAGTGGACGCGCGCCTGGCGGAGATGAAGCGGCGGATGGGGCTGGCGTAGGGGCGGGCTCGAAGTCGACGGCCGGCTCCGGGCCGGCCCCCTCCGCCCGCGCCGGCTTGCACCTCCACCGAAACTGCCGGGGGAGGTTTGCGTAGCCGACAGGCGGGGACTCGACAACGGCCTCGCGGCACGGAAGCCGGCCTGGACGCAGAAAGCAGGCGCTCCACGATGGCGTGGGCGCCTGCTTCGCACCTGGATTCGCCGGCGCGTTCCACCGGCCGCGCGTCATGGGCTCCCGGGGAGGCGGCCCGTCGTTCCGCGCCTTCAGCGCGCCGGGGGATAGAGTTGCGGCGGACGGGCGGGGCGGGCGCCGTCGCGGATGGCCCGCCGCAGGTTCTCGTCCGCCACCTGCGGCAGCATGGCGCGCTTGAGCGAAGGCGGCACGTGCAGCACCAGCTCCGCGAACGACTTGCCGCCGGCCCCCCTGAGGTTTTCCAGCGCCTCATAGCCTCGCGGCGCCCGTCCGCCCTGCCAGTACGCGGGAAGCCGCAGCTCGCGCGGCAGGCGCGCCGACTGGTCCACCACTTTCTGGCGGGGCAGCGGCTTGGCCAACTCTCTCTCTCTGCTCATCAGCGGGGCCAGGTGTCGCACCATTTCCGGGTGCGCGATCTGTCCCTGCCGGAACTGCTGCCTGACCCCTTCCTTCCTGGTCTGCACCGCCTGCACCGCCCGCGCCCGCTTCTGACGATCGCGGGCGAGCTCCTCGGGCGTCTTGTCGTCCAGCCGGGGCGGGCGATCCAGCTGCTTCTGGATGAACACCGTCTTTACGTGGGCCAGCGACGGCGGCTTCATCCAGATCTGCTCGTTGTGGTCCGTCGCGGCGGACGGGTGCTCCACGATGTCGCGCAGCTGGGCCTGGCCTGCCACGGCCGCCGCGACCGCCCGGTTCTCGTTGAACGGACGTACGGGGGGCGAGGCCGCCGTGCGCTTGTAGTAGCTGGGGTTCATCCGCCCAAGGATGCGTTCCGACCCACGCCCCACCCGCCGGCCGTTGGCCAACTCGCGCCCAAAGAGCCGGCCGGCCGAGTCCTGGTTGTTGTGGAACAGCTCCAGGGGGTGCCGCACGTCGGCCGCGGCCCCGGCCGCGTCCAGGGCCAGGGTGATCCCCGCGTTGCCGATGGAACCCACGCCCAGCTGGGCCAGGTTCGGGTCGCGCTGGGGATCGTAGCCGGCGGGGTCTGCGCTGGCCTCGCGTGCCGCGTCCACCCGCGCGCCGGAGATGACGCGCGTGTACGAGCCCGCGCCCCCGCCGCGGTTCAGGTCGCCCATCTTGCGAAGGCGGCCGATGCCGTCCAGCTGCCGCTCGTTCACGGAAAGCATCCGCCGGCTGTGGGTGAGCCCCACGAGCTCGCCGGAATCGATGTCGCGGGTAAAGAGAGCGCCCGCGTTGCCCGGCTGCGTGAGCGCCCGCATGGGCTCCAGCGCCCGGTCCAAGCGGGCGCTCTCCTGTCCCCGCGGGTTGGCAGCGCGCCGCGCCTGCGAGCCCGCCATGGCGGCGTTGACGTTCGTGCTGAGAAAGTTGGCGTTGGATTCGTGTGCGATGAGCTGGTTGCGGTCGCGGTCCGCCATGGGCTCGCGCCGCTGCCTCATGCCGCGCACCTGGGCCATCCGCGCCAGGAACTGGGCCCGCGGGGTCTGCGACGCCCGCAGCAGCGGCAGCGGCGCGGGCTTCTTCTCCTTGACGCACTGGATGACGCCGGGTGCCGCCGCGAAGGGACGCGCGGGTGCCAGTGCGGGCGCGGCGGGCTGCGCGGCCCGGGGGGCGGGCGCGCTGGCGTGTGAAAGTCGGCCCATGTTTCTCCTGCATTCATGAAGACGGTGTCGGTCTCATGCGTCCCGATGCTCGTATGTTGCCGTCGCGGGGCCATCCGCACAAGGATGCGGATCGCGCGGGAGGATGGGCCCTGGCGATGTGCAGATCCGGCAGGTCGACTCTGCTCCGGATGCGGCGGCCCTTTCCGCTTCTCCAGCCGCGGGTTCGCCCACGCGGGCCGAAACCCCGCCGGACGAAGTGATCACTCACCCCCGCTTGCGGCGAGGCCTGTGCATCACCCAAACTTGGGCGTGAGCCGCGAACTCCTCTCCCTGGTCCTGCTGATCCTGGCCGTGCTCGGCTTTCTGGCGCTTGCCGGGCGGCTGATGCGCGCGCTGTTCCGCCTTGCGCTGAACGCCGCCGAATCCACCGCCGCCACCGGCCTGGCAGAGGTAAGCGAGCGCCGCGGCGACATCACCGGGATGATGGAGAAGCGCACCGCCGCGCAGACGCTCCGCCGCAACCGCCGCATTACCGGCCTCACCGCCCTCGGCTGCGTGCTGCTGCTGGTCGTTCCGCCGTTCGCCGACGTGGCGCGCGAGGTGTACGCGGCCTGCGCGCTGCTCTGGGTTCTCCCCC
>DASTVC010000639.1:0-2770 GCA_035759295.1 Longimicrobium sp.
AGCAGGTTGCAGCTCGCGGGATCGTAGCCGTAGAAGAGGGTGTCCGCCCGGGCCGGCTGCACCCACCTGGGCCGGTCGCAGCGCGCGTCCCAGCCGTACGTCTGCGTGACGCTCTCCGTAGGCGTGTACGCGCCGAACTCCGTGGACTGCACCACGTGGCCCAGCGAGTCGTACCAGGCGCGGCTGATCACGCCCGTGGGCGAGGTGACCTCCGTGGCCAGGGCGGGAAAGCGGCCGTCCTGGTACTGAATTCTGGTTTCCGCCCCCACGGGGTTGCGGATGCGGCGCAGGGTGCCGTCGGCGTTCAGCCACAGGTAGGTGTGGTCCAGGACCTCCGCCTGCGGCCGCGGCCCGTCGATGTGGGTGTAGACGGCGGCCGCGGGGACGGCGGCGGCGGCGGTGCTGCCGGCCAGCGCCACGCCACGGCTCTCGGCCGGCAGGAACTTCGTCTCCGGGTCGATTGCCGCATTCGCCCCAGCAGCGTTCATCTGCAGCCGGCTCGCACTCATCCGCCCCAGGCTGTCGTACGTGTAGTGCACCGCCGTCCCGCGTCGGTCCGTCTGCCGGTTGATGCGCCGCACATAGGTGCCGGTGGTGTAGCCGAACGAGACACCACGGCCGTCAGGGTCCGTGATGCCCGTCACCCGTCGGTCCGTTCCCGAGTACCCCAGCGCCACCGTCCGCGCGGCCGCGCCGGGCGAGGTGGCCGTCACGCTCCGCAGGCGGGGCGAGCCGTCCGGTGAATCATAGGTGAAGGTCCATGCCGGCGCGGCGCCGCTTCCCGCCGGGACGGGGGCGAGGATGCCATCGAGTCGAGAACCGCTGGTCTGAAAGGTGGTCGTTTGCCCCAGCCGGTTGAGCGTCCGCACGTGCCGGCCCGTGGCATCGAACTCGATGCGGCCGCCACCCGGCAGGGAGCGAACGTACCCGGCCGGTGCAGACCCGCTGGCAGCGACATAGGTCAGCGTGTCGGCTGGCCCGTCCGGATTGCGGGCGATCCAGCGCTGTCCGGGCAGCAGGGGGTCGTACACCCGCGTGCTGCCGTCTCCGGCGATCCACAGCATCCGCGGCCCCGCGGCCACGATCTGCTCCCACCCTGCCAGCCACCACCCGGCCCCGAACGCGCTGCCGGAACGGTTGACGACGGCCACGTAGCCCGAGTCCACTCCGCCCCCGGCGGGGTTGTTCACGTAATGGCTGGTGACCTGGACGTAGTACTTGTAGAGCCCCGTGGCCATGTTCAGGCCGTCCCACTGCACGCCCACCCGCCGCGACACCCCGGGGGTGAACACCTTGCCGTCGAAGCGGGCCACGTGGGTCGCCCCACCGGGAAGCATCACCGTGAGGTCCACCCACTCGGGAGGGGCGGCGTTCACCTGGAGGGTGACGTCCGCGTAGACGGTGGGCGTAGGATGGGCGTGCTGGCCGTTGTACAGCAGCGTGGGCGCCCAGGCGCGGTTGTACGTCCGCGCGGCTGGCAGCCCGTGCGCCACGCGCAGGTCGCCGCACTCGTACGCCCCGCGCAGCGCGGTCGCCACGGTGATGCACTGGCCGCGCTCGATGGTGCCGCCCGCGTTCATCGGCGCGAGCGTGAACGTGGGCAGCAGCTGCGCCGTTCCCGTGCCGCCCGGCACCAGGACCTCCACCCATCCCGCGTCCTGCACGGACTCGTTCCCCACCTGCCGGGCGCTGAGCGCCACGCTGACGTATCCCGGGTAGAGGAGCGGATAGGTGACCACGACGGGCCGCGATTCACCGGCCGCCAGCGTCACCGGCCCGGGTGATCCGCACGAGAGCACGTCGCCGCTCTCGTTGCGGCAGGAGGCGGTGAGGGCGAACGTGGCCTGGCCGTTCCCCCGGTTGGCGACGGTGAACGTCTGCTGGGGCACCGCTCCGCCGGCAGGTTCGGAGAACGTCCCGTCCGGAGACACGTCCACGCCCGGCAGGGCCAGCGTGAAGGTGGCGTAGGCGTCGCTGCACGCCTGGGTGCTGTGCGTGTCGCAGATAGAGGCGCGCAGCTGCGTGGCGCCCGTCTCCGCCAGGCGAACGAGGCCGGTGGCCCGCGCCGTCGTGGGCGAGCCGCTGCCGCCCGTCGTCCTGGCGAAGCTGAAGGCGCTCGTCACGTCGGTGCCATTGCGCTCCACGCGGAAGGTGGCATTCGCCAGGTCGTACTCGTCCGACATGAAGATGCTCACGGCCAGATCCGGCTGCGAGACCGTGAGCCCCGTCGGCGGCGAGATGGCGACCAGCGGGGCCGGGTTGCCGCCCGGCCCGCTGCCGTCGTCGTTGCAGCCGGGATCGACGGAGGGGTTGCACGTCTGCGCGTGCGCGGCGGGCGCCCCGGCGAGCAGGGCGGCGGCGCAGGCGCCCAGGGTCAGCAGGCGCGCGGGAGAGAAGCGGGACGGCATGGAAGCGTGGCCGGCGGGATGGATGGACGTCAGGGGCGGTTCAGGCGAGCAAACCGATCGGTTTCACACACAGGGTCAACCGGGTCAACCGGGAACCCCACAACCCTGTTGACCCTGTTGACCCTGTTGACCCTGTTGACCCTGTTGACCCTGTGTGAGTGCAGTTGTTTCCAGCCCCGGGCACGAAGCGCTACGACCGTCAGCGCCGGCCCGGCGGGGACGCGGTCGCGGGCTGCGGCGCCGGCGGGGCGGGGGCGGCGGGCAGCGCGGAATCCGCCGGGGCGGGCGACAGCAGGGGCGGCTCCTTGCCGATGGCGCGCCGCATGTTGCCGCGGTTGCGCCGCACGTCCGCCGCCGCGGAG
>DASTVC010000640.1:0-2450 GCA_035759295.1 Longimicrobium sp.
CCCTCTCCCCCGCCGACTTCGCCGCTCGTTCCTCGCGGCTCGCGGCGACCCCTCCCTCAAACTGCGGGGGAGGGGTTTTGTGTCGTCAGGGATGGTGCCTGTCGAAGCGGGATCGATTCTCCCCTCTCCGTGAGGAACGAACGGGGAGGGGCCGGGGGAGGGGCACCCGCGGGCGCAGTTCGATCCGCTTCGACGAACCTCTCACCGCTGTGTCGAATCCACACCGCGCCTGAACCCCGCTCATCCCTCCGCGCGCCCGGAAGTCCGCTTGACGCAACGATCTCGGGCCGGTATTCTGCCCCGCTTCCCTTCCGCCATCACTGAACGCACCAGGGTTGATCCGCATATGGCAACGCAGGGCAATGACACGGACGTCGTCTTCCTCTCCGCCAAGCGCACGGGGATGGGCACCTTTGGCGGCTCGCTGAAGGACTTCAGCGCCACCGACCTGGGCGTGTTCGCCGCCAAGGCCGCGCTGGCCGAGAGCGGCGTGCCGGCCGAAGAGGTGGGGCACGTGGTCTTCGGCAACGCGCTGCAGACCTCGTCCGACGCCATCTACCTGGCGCGCCACATCGGCCTCAAGGCGGGGCTGCCCATCGACACGCCCGCGCTTACCCTCAACCGCCTGTGCGGCAGCGGCTTCCAGGCGATCGTCAGCGGCGCCATGGAGATCATGCTGGGCGAGGCCGAAGTGGCGCTGTGCGGCGGCACGGAGAGCATGAGCCAGGCGCCCCACGTGATCCGCGGCGCCCGCTTTGGCGACCAGCGGCTGGGGCCCGCGGGCAAGTTCTACGAGGACCTGCTGTGGGAGGCGCTCACCGACCCGTTCGCCGGCTGCAGCATGGCGGTGACGGCGGAGAACCTGGCGGACAAGTACGGCATCACCCGTGAGCAGGTGGACGAGTACGCCTTCCGCTCGCAGCAGCTGGCCGGCGCGGCGCACGGTGAGAAGCGTTTCGACGCCGAGATCACCCCCATCACCCTCAAGAGCCGCAAGGGTGAGACGCAGTTCGCCAGCGACGAGCACATGCGGCCCGATACGACGCTGGAGTCGCTGGGCAAGCTCAAGCCGTACTTCAAGGAAGGCGGCACGGTGACGGCCGGCAACGCGTCGGGGATCGGCGACGGCGGCGCGGCTGTGATGATCGCCAGCGGGGCGTACGCCCAGCGCAACGGCCTGCAGCCCATCGGGCGGCTGGTGAGCTGGGGGATCGCGGGGGTGGAGCCCAAGCACATGGGCATCGGGCCGGCGCCGGCGTCGCGCGCGGCGCTCAAGCGCGGGGGGATGGACCTGGGGCAGATGGACCTCGTGGAGGTGAATGAGGCCTTTGCGTCGCAGTACTGTGCGGTGGAAAAGGAGCTGGGGCTGGACCGCGAGCGCACCAACGTGTCCGGCGGCGCCATCGCCATGAGCCACCCGCTGGGGATGAGCGGCGCGCGCATCACCGTGCACCTTCTCCACGAGCTGCGCCGCCAGGGCAAGCGGTTCGGCCTGGGCACGGCCTGCATCGGCGGCGGGCAGGGAATCGCGCTGGTGGTGGAGGCGTTCCCCGCCGGCGGCCAGTCGTAGGCGGCGGACTGAAACACGAGTGCCTAGTGCCAAGTACCCAGTGCCGAGTAGAATCGGTGTACGAGGGACTCGGCACTAGGCACTTGGCACTCCCATGACTGATTCCAGCGGCTCCTCCGGCGGCGACCTTCCCGCAAAGCCCCCCGCTCCCGGCGGCGGGCTTCCCGCGCGTCGCCTCAGCACGCAGGAGCTGGAGGCCGTCATCCGCCGCGCCGTGGAGATCCAGGCCGCCGGCGGCACGCCCGACGAGGGGATCTCCGAGGGCGAGGTGCTGCGCATCGGGCAGGAGCTGGGGCTGGACGCCGTCACCGTGCGCCGCGCCATCACCGACGTGCGCGGGCGGCCGCCGGAGGAGCGCGGCATGCTGGCGAAGGCGCTGGGGCCCGGCAGCATCCGCGCGGCCCGCACCGTCCGCCGCCCCGCCGCCTCCGTGGGGCTGCTGGTGGAGGAGTACCTGCTCAAGTGCGAGTACATGCTGGTCCAGCGGCGCTTCCCCGACCGCACCCGCTATGTGCGCGGCACCGGCGTGGCGGCGGTGATGGGGCGCGCGGCCCGCAAGTTCGGCGCGTCGCACGCGGCCATGGACCTGTCGCAGCTGGACGTTTCCGTGGCCGCGCTGGACGCCGAGAGCTGCCTGGTGGAGGTCACGGTGGATACGGCCGGCGCCCGCGCGGGGCTGGCGGCCGGCGCGGCGGCGGTGGGCGGAACCGCGGCCGCGGGGATCACCGCGTTCGCGCTGGCGACGACGGTGGTGGATCCCGTGGCGCTGCTGGGACTTCCCGCGCTGCTGGGGTCCTGGTGGGGGGCGCGGGGCATCTATGGCGCCACGCAGCGCTCCACGCAGGAAAAGCTGGAAAGCTTCCTGGACCGGCTGGAGCAC
>DASTVC010000641.1:0-6752 GCA_035759295.1 Longimicrobium sp.
CGTCCGGAGGCGGCGGCGCGCGGGCGGCGGCGCCCAGGCCGTACGCGCAGGTGATCACCGCGCGCGCGGTGAGCGACACGGGCGGCATCACCGTGCACCGCGTGGACGAGCGCTGGTTCTTCGAGGTGCCGGATTCGCTCGTCGGACGTGACTTTCTGATGGTGGGGCGCGTGGCCGCCACGCCCGCCGACTTCGGCGCGTACCTTCCCGCCGGGGCCACCGTGCAGGAGCGGCTGGTGCGGTGGGAGCGGCAGGGCGACCGCGTGATCCTGCGCGGCGTGGAGACCGGCGCCGTGGCGGACGACTCCCTCCCCATCGCCCGCTCCGTGGCCAGCAACTACCTGGGCGTCATCCTGGCCGCCTTTCCCGTGCAGGCGTACCGCGAAGACAGCACCGCCGCCGTCATCGACGTCACCGACTTCTTCGGGGGCGATACGCCGGCGCTCAGCGGGCTTACGACGCAGCAGCGCGACCAGTTCAAGGTGCGGCGGCTGGATCCGGCGCGCAGCTTCGTGAACACGGCGCGCAGCTATCCGCTGAACGTGGAGGTGCGCCACACGCAGACCTTCGAGGCCACGGCCCCCCCCAGCGACCGCGCCGGCGGCACGCTTACGCTGGAGATGCGGCAGTCGCTCGTCCTGCTGCCGCGCGTCCCCATGCGGCCGCGCTACGCCGACCCGCGCGCGGGCTTCTTCGGCGTCGACCGCATCAACTACGGGCTCGACGAGCAGGCGGCGGAGACGGAGAGCTTCATCGCGCGGTGGCGGCTGGAGCCGTCGGACCCCGCCGCGTACGCGCGCGGCGAGCTGGTGGAGCCGGTAAAGCCCATCGTCTACTACATCGACCCCGCCACCCCCGCGCGCTGGCGCCCGTACGTGCGGCAGGGAGTGGAGGACTGGAGCCGCGTCTTCGAGAAGGCTGGCTTCCGCAACGCGGTGCGGGTGATGGATCCGCCGACGGACGATCCCACCTGGGACCCCGAGGACATCCGCTACTCCGTCGTCCGCTGGGCGGCCAGCACCACCCGCAACGCGCAGGGGCCCAGCACGGTGGATCCCCGCTCGGGCGAGATCATCGAGAGCGACATCGTGTGGTACCACAACCACATGCGCAGCTACCGCAACCGGCTGATGATCGAGACGGGCGCGGCCAACCCGCAGGCGCGCTCGCTCGACATCCCCGAGCCGCTGATGGGCGAGACGATGCGGCAGGTGATCACCCACGAGATCGGCCACGCGCTGGGGCTGCCGCACAACATGATCGCCAGCGCCTCGTTCCCGGTGGACTCGCTGCGCAGCGCGTCGTTCACCCGGCGGTACGGGGTGAGCGCGACGATCATGGACTACGCGCGGCAGAACTACGTCGCGCAGCCGGGCGACGGGCTGCAGCCCAACGACTTCATCCGCCGCCTGGGGCCCTTCGACGACTTCATCATCGAATGGGGCTACCGCGTCTTCCCGGACGCGCCGACGCCCGAGGCGGAGCGGCCCATCCTGGACCGCATGCTGAGCGCGTCGTCGGGGCCCATGCCGTACCGCTACCTGCCGCAGTACCTGTCGGGGATCGACCCGCGGGCGCAGACGGAAGACCTGGGCGACGACCCGGTGGCGGCCAGCGGCTACGCGGTGGAGAACCTGAAGCGCGTGGTGCCCAACCTCCCTACCTGGACGGCGCAGCAGGGCGAGGACGATTCAGACCTGTCGGAGGTGTACCGCGAGACGGTGGGGATGTGGAGCCTGTACATGCGCCACGTGGCCAGCGTGATCGGCGGAATGCAGGTGGATCCGCGGATGGCGGGACGGCCGGGCGCCGTCTACACGCCGGTGCCGCGGGCGGCGCAGCGGCGCGCGCTGGACTTCCTGGCGCAGAACGCCATCCGCACGCCGTCGTGGCTGGCGCCGGCGGCCATCACGCGCCGGGTGGGCGCGTCGCCGCTGGGGGCCGCGCAGGCATCCGTCCTCACGGCGCTGCTGGACGCCCGGCGTCTCGACCGGATGGCGATGGCGCAGGAGATGGACCCGTCCGCGGCCTGGCCGCAGGCGGAGTACCTGGCGGAGCTGCGCCGCGTGGTGTGGAGCGGCTCCGCGCCCGACGCCAACCTGCGCGCGCTGCACCGCGTGTATCTCGATCGCCTGGCCGCGCTGCTGGCTCCCACGCGTCCGGCCGCGGCCGGCGGCGAGGGGGAAGAGGGCCCGCCGTCGCCGCTGCTGGCGCCGCTTAACGTGCCCCGCAGCGACCTGCCGGCGCTGGCCCGCAGCGAGCTGACCGCCATCCGCGCGCAGGCCCGCCGCAACGCGGACGCCTCCGCCGGCGTTCAGCGCGCGCACTGGGCCGACGTGGCCGCGCGCGTGGACGAGATCCTGGATACCTCCGCCCGCGGCACCGCCGCCTCGCGCTGACGGGGTCTCGCACGGAGCACGGAGAACACGGAGTAACAGAAAAATTTTCTTCGCCTCGCCTGTGGAGGTGTACGGCAAAAGCGAGGGGTACAGAGGGACAGAGAAAAGCCAGAGGAACAGAGGACAATACAATCCCTCTGTTCCTCTGGCTTTTCTCTGTCCCTCCGTACCCTCGATCTTTGTTTTTCCTGACTCGGCGGCTACTGCGACCAGGGCGGGACCACGCCGTTCATCCGCGCGTAGGCGATGGACTGGCCCAGGTGCTCGTTCATGTGCGCCAGCAGCTGCAGCAGCACGGCCCACTGCGGCACGTCGCGGCCGTACAGCTGGGTGGGGGCGGCCAGCTGCTCGTCCGTCATCCCGCGCACCGCCTGGTTCACGTGCTCGCCCGACGAACGCAGCAGCGCGAGGACGTCGGCCTTGGACGTGGTGGTCTGCTCGATGGCGTCCGCGTCCCGGCCGTCGGGCGCGGGCACGCTCAGGCTGGTGGCCGGATAGTAGTAGTTGTAGTGGCCCACGTGCGCGTACACCCGCGCCACCGGCATCACGCCCGGCCCCGGGCTCCAGCCGTAGCGCTCCGCCGGCATGGCCTCCGCCAGCGCGATGAACTTGCTCATCGACGTGTTGAACTGCCCCAGGAACTCCTCGCGGAACCCCGGAGGCGCGCTCTGCGCCTTCGCGGGCGCGGCGGCGAGGGCCAGGAGCAGCACGGCCAGGCAGATGCGTAGATGTCGCATGTCAGGATGGGGTGCGGGTTCAGGACGGGGCGGGGTACTGCGGGATTCGACGGCGGCTCAGGGCGGATGATGACCCCACGCGCTCCCTGGATCCAGCGCGAGCCCTCGCCAGCCGCGCTCCGGCTGCGGACGCGCCGCAGCCCGGGACGCCGCACACCGCCATGCCGCCGAGTCCGCGCAGGCGGACTTCGTGACGTTGTAGCCGCGGTTTCAACCGCTCCAGATGGGGCCGGCCGGCGACGCTCCGCACATTACCCAGCCGAAGCGACCGCCGCCAGCTACTGCGCCGCCAGCCAGTCCAGCGCGGGGTCGCGCGTGGAAAACGCGGTGAACCGGCGCTTGCTGAACAGGCTGGCCACGTTCATCGCCACGCGGTGCACGGCGGTGGGCACCACCACCGCCGCCACGCCCACGTAGGGGATGTTGTGCGAGGCCAGGTCCTTGAGCGCCTCCAGGATCGCCTGATCGTAGCGGCTGCCGGTGGCGTCGCTGCACACGCGCAGGCTGCCGTCCGGCGTCTGCTGCGCGAACCACGCCTTGGCGCGCGCAATCCGCTGCACTCCGTCGGCGGGATTGGTGACGTTGGTCAGGTCCAGCAGCACGATCTGCCGGCCGTTTCGCTCGATGAGCTGGATGGGAGATTCCATGCGCCGGTCTTGCTGGCGGGGGACCGCGGGTTGAAGGTTGTCGATCCATGCGCGGAAATTGTCGGGAGAAAAGAGTAGCGGTGTGAACGCACGATTACAAGCGCTCGCGCTCCCTTTGGGACAGCGGCGATTGCTCGTCTACCGAGGATGCGCGAGGTCCGATGCGGGATACTTGCGCGGCGGATCGGCGCGGGGATTGATTCCGTCGCGTCGAGCGGGAGATGGCCGGCCGCGGCGACGATCGCCGGGACCGATCCGAAGAGGACGCGCACGCACCGCGTAAAGTGCACGCACACGGGCGAGAGGGAGAGAGCCGTTGCTGACCGAGTACGATCCGGACCGGGCGCCGGACCCGGAGCGCTGGCTGGCGCAGAACGAGATGGAGCTGATGGAGCTGGTGCAGGGCTACCACCGGCGCGAGCAGATCCCCCTCCCCAACGAGCGGGTGCACGCCTCCTACCACGTGATGGTGGAGAACCAGGTGGCCCTCGGCGACCGCACCCCCGTGCGCGAGGCGGTCGACCGGCTGATGGGCGAGAGGATGAGCCGCCACGACGCCCTGCACGCGGTGGGCGCGGTGCTCGCCAAGCACATGCACCAGGCCACCGCCACCAACGTCCCCGTGAGCCGCGAAGCCTACTACGCCGACATCCGCGCGCTCACCAGCGAAGCCTGGCTGGCCGAGTACGGCCTGGGCACGCACGCCCCGGGGGGCGACGAAAGAGAGGGAGGAAGCGAGGCTGACGAAGTACGATCCTGACCGCGCGCCCGATCCCGCCCGCTGGCTGGCGGAGGACGAGAGCGACGCGCTGCGACCGCGAGGTCCGCGAGCTCACGAAGGAAAAGTGGTACGCGGATTACGGTCCAGAGGAGGAGGAAGAGAAATGAGCGAGGGAGACGCCTGAGGGCGACACAGCCCGCGCGCCCCATCCTTGTCATTTCGAAGGAGGCGCCGTGCGATCCCCGCCGCCCGCACGACCCTCTGGCGCCGACTGAGAAATCTACTCTCTGCTGCTGGTGACCAGCCGTCGTGCCGACAATCACGCCGCCTGCGGCAGACTTGACCGCGCGCGTATGTTGTGGGCGTGCGACGATGCACATCCGCCGATCCACCGCTCCAGAGGGCTGCCATGAGGTCTGACGAGGACATCGCCTTTCCCCTGCTCACCGACGCGCAGATCGACGCGCTTCGGCCGCGCGGGCGCGTGCGGCCGGTGGAGGCCGGCGAGATGCTGTGGAAGGAGGGCGACCGCGGCTTCGGGTTCTTCGTGGTGCTGCGGGGGGAGATGGAGATCATCGACTCCACCGGCGACGAGGAGCGGCAGGTGACCATCCACCGGCCGGGCGCCTTCAGCGGCGACGTGGACATGCTCACCGGCCGCGTGAGCCTCGTTTCGGCGCGCATGCTCACCCCCGGCGAGGTGCTGGAGCTGGATTCCGCGGCGCTGCGCCGCGTGATCGGCGAGCTGCCGGAGATCAGCGAGGTGCTGCTGCGCGCGTTTCTCATGCGGCGGCGGCTGCTGCTGGGGCAGGGGTTCCGGGGGATCCAGATCATCGGCTCGCGCTTCAGCCCCGAGGCGCACCACCTGCGCGAGTTCTGCAGCCGCAACGACATCGCCTACACCTGGATCGACGTGGAGCAGGACCCTCACGCCGAAGAGCTGCTCTGCCAGTTCCACGTGGGCGTGGAGCAGACGCCCATCGTCATCGGCCGCGGCGGCAAGTGGGTCAGCAACCCCACCGTGGCGCAGCTGGCACGCTACATGGGCCTCGATGCCCGCGTGGCCGACGGCGAGGTGTTCGACCTGGTGGTCGTCGGCGCGGGGCCGGCGGGGCTGGCGGCGGCGGTGTACGCCAGCAGCGAGGGGCTGCGGGTGCTCACGGTGGAAGGCACGGCCGTCGGCGGCCAGGCGGGCACCAGCTCGCGCATCGAGAACTACCTGGGGTTCCCGACGGGCATCAGCGGCGCGGACCTGGCGCGCAACGCCTCGATCCAGGCGCAGAAATTCGGCGCGCGCATCTCCGTCCCGCAGAGCGCCGCCCGGCTCGGGCTGGAGGGCGGACTGCGCACGGTGACGCTGGACGACGGCGCAAAGATCACCGCGCGGTGCGTGCTGGTGGCCAGCGGCGCGGAGTATCGCACGCTCGACATCCCCGGCCTGCGCGAGCTGGAGGGGAACGGTGTGTACTACGCCGCCACCGAGATGGAGGCGCGCCTGTGCAGCGAGGTGGAGGTCGTCATCGTGGGCGGCGGAAACAGCGCGGGGCAGGCGGCCATGTACCTGTCGCGCTTCGCGAAAAAGGTGCACATCTGCATCCGCGGCAAGGACCTGGGGCACAGCATGAGCCGCTACCTGGTGGACCGCATCGACAAGGCGGGGAACATCCAGGTGCACAAGGGCCACGTCGTGAGCGCGGTGGAGGGCGACGAGACGCTGCGCGAGGTGCGGCTGCGCTGCCTGGAAAAGGGCGAGGAGGTGTCCATCCCCAGCCGCGCGCTCTTTCTGTTCATCGGCGCCGTGCCGCGCACGGGGTGGCTGAACGGGTGCGTGGCGCTGGACCGCCGCGGCTTCGTGCTCACCGGCGAGACGCTGCCGCCCGAGGCGCGCGACGGCGAAACGTGGAAGAACGCCGGCCGCACGCCGTTCTTTCTGGAGACCAGCCTTCCCGGCGTGTTCGCCGCGGGCGACGTGCGAGCCGGCTCGGTCAAGCGCGTGGCGTCCGCTGTCGGGGAGGGCTCGATGTCGGTGACGTTCATCCACGCGCACATCGGGGCGGCGGTGTAGGTGAACGGGTGTGATGGTGTGATGGTGTGATGGTGTCGGCGGATGGAAGCCAATCAACGCATGGAGATCGAGATGGCTAAGCAGTGCACGCACACCGGGGAAGTGCAGGACGTGGAGCCGCGGACGCCGGGGGGATGCGAGGAGTGTCTGGCGACGGGGTCGCGCTGGGTACACCTGCGCCTG
>DASTVC010000642.1:0-8926 GCA_035759295.1 Longimicrobium sp.
AGCGAGCGGATGCGCATGTCGCGGCGCAGTACGGCCACCGCCAGCTGCGTACGCTTCTGCTGGGCCTGCAGCAGCGAGTCGCGGGTGGCGCGCTGCGCGGCCGTGAGCTGGCTGTTGAACTGCTGCGTCTCGGCGCGGTAGCGGGGCACCCGCATGGCGATGGCCGCCGCGCCGGCGATGAACAGCCCCGTCAGCGCCAGCGCGCCCCAGAAGAACACCGGGTGCTCGCGGCGCAGGCTCCTCCTTGGGGATCCTGGATCGGTCATCCTGCGTCCATCCGACTGGTCAGTGAGAAAAGCAGACTCCCCCGCAGTCGCAAATGACGTTCCATCTGTTTGTTACCCCCGGAGTTCCATGAACTTACGCAGCCTCGGACACCCGTTCGCGTTCCGTCATCCCGGCGCGAGTGGCGCAGGAAGGCCGGGATCCGCATCTTGTGCAGGATAACGGTGGATCACGCGGATCGGGAGGATCATGCATCGCACGTTCTGGACGCTGGGGTGCGTCTTCGGATTTCTGGCGGTGGCGGCGGGCGCCTTCGGGGCGCACGCGCTGCGGGCCCGGCTGGGCGCGGAGATGCTGGCCGTGTGGGAGACGGCGGCGCGCTACCAGATGTACCACGCGCTCGCCCTGCTGGCCGTGGCCATGGCGGCCCCGCGCGCGCCGGCGGGGGGATGGACGGCGGCCGGCTGGCTGTTCACCGCCGGGATCATGATCTTCTGCGGCAGCCTGTACCTGCTGGCCTTTACCGGCACCCGCTGGCTGGGCGCCATTACGCCGATCGGCGGGGTGTGCTTTCTGGGTGGATGGGTCGCATTGGCGCTCGCCGCGCGCGCGGCGGTGTCCCCCTGACGGGACGCACCGTATCCGCGGGGTGACGGAACCTCCGCCGCGAACGCCGGGTGCCGGGCTCCCCTAACTGGTTGCGATGTTTTAACTTGATGCTGGACGGACGGCGCGGCGCGTGATGTGCCAGTTCCCCGGTGCCGCTACTCTCCCGGTTCTACCTTGATTCGCGAGGCTCCGATGTCCATTCGCACGCTCCTCGTCCCCATCCTCATGGCCGCCGGCGCCTGCGCGCACGCTCCGCGCGGTGAGGCGGACGCCCCGCTGGCCGCCCGGCTGAACGTCACCGCGTCCGGCCTGGACGTGGGACTGAGTGACGAGGCCTACGTCGCCGTGTTCGCCGTTACGCCGGGCCAGGGCGTCACCCTGGTGTACCCCGAAACGCACGAGCGCACCCTGTACACCGCGGGCTGGACCACGCTGGCCCACAACCCCGCCGGACGGGGATCGTACCAGCCCCGCCTGGCGCGCTTCCTGGCGCCCGGATCGTCCACCGTGCTGGTGCTGGTCGCCTCGCGCGAGCCCATCGACGTGCGGCGGTTCGCGGCCGGCGCATCGCTGGAGCGGGCGCTGGGCACCCGGGTGTATCGCTCGTACGACGCGGACGCCATCATCGGCGGCATCACGCGGCTCACGGTGTCGGGGGTAGACGACGCGGACTGGGCGATGGACGTGAACGCCGTCCCGGTCACCCGTACGGCCGCCGGCTATGCGCTGCTGGACGAGGGGCACTACCCCGCGGAGAACCCGTTCGTGACCGTGTACTGCAGCGCGCCGGGCACCCACGGGGTGGTGATGGTGCACGTGGAGTTCGCGCGGTACGCCTGCTCCCCCGCCGACCCGCCGGCCAAGTCCGACAGCACCGTCACCACCAACAGCGACGGCGGGATGAGCGCCAGCCGCGCCCCCATCACGCGGCGCACCTTTACCTCCGCCGACGACGCCGCGGCGGCGCGGAGCGTGGGCCGGGAGCGGACGGAAACCGTCGGCCGCACCCGCGCCACCGGCGCCGAGAGCCAGGCCGACCGGCGCGTCCGCGCGCCGCAGGAGAGCGCGGCGGGCTCCGGCGCGGCGACCCGCGTGCACGAGGCGCCCGCGCGCGGGGGCGGCGCCGACGCCGGCCGTGAGCGCGCGGCCGGCGGCGCGGGCGAGCGGGGCGCGCGGCACCCCTGACCGCGGCGCCGCTCCACCGAATCGAATGCGCGACCCCCGGCACGGCGCCGGGGGTCGCGCCCGTTCAGCAGGCAGAAGCGGAATCCATGGAGATGAAGGTCCTTTCGGATGAGGTCGCCGCGTGCCGCAGGTGCCCGCGCCTGGTGGAGTGGCGGGAGCGCGTGGGCGTGGAGAAGCGCAAGTCGTATCGCGACCAGGAGTACTGGGCGCGCCCGGTGCCGGCGTTCGGCGACCCGGCGGCGCGGCTGATGGTGCTGGGGCTGGCGCCCGCCGCGCACGGCGCCAACCGCACCGGCCGCATGTTCACCGGCGACCGCAGCGGAGATTTTCTCTACGCCTCCATGCACCGCGCCGGGTTCGCCTCGCAGCCCACGTCCACCCACCGCGCGGACGGCCTGGCGCTGCGCGACGCGTGGGTCACCGCCGCCGTAAAGTGCGCCCCGCCCGACAACAAGCCGCTGCCCGACGAGCGCGACGCCTGCGCCTGCTTCATCCGCCGCGAGCTGGAGCTTCTTCCCGGGGTGCGCGCCATCGTGTGCCTGGGCGGCTTTGCGTACGAGGCCGCCGTCCGCCTTCTCCGCGGCGCCGGCTACACCCTCCCGCATCCCCTGCCCAAGTTCGGCCACAACGTCCTGGTGCCGGTGCAGGATGGACCCACGCTGGTCCTCTCCTACCACCCCTCCCAGCAGAACACCTTCACCGGCCGCCTGACCCCCGCCATGCTGGACGACGTCTTCGCCGCCGCGCGCCGGGTGATCGAGGGCTGAGGCCGCCGATCGGCCGAACGCCGCGAGCGAGTGAACGTCTCTCCCCGGGCACTTGGCGCCTGGAGCGCGATTGACTATCCTTATCGGACTGTTTCCTTTCGAATACGCTCACCCGCGAGGAGGAACCTGCCATGAAGAAGCTCCGGCTGGCGATCGACGAACTTGCCGTGGAATCCTTTCAGACGGCGTCCGCGGAGGCCCTGCGCGGAACGGTTCGCGGACACAACGATTCCACGGACTGTTCGTACGGATCCCCCATCTACACGGGATGCGACCTGTCCTGCGCGTTCCCGTGCGATGGTTCCGGCGACTGCACGCCCACCTGCCCCAGGACGTCGGGCGGGGGTGGCGGCACGCACGACGCCACCTGCTACCCCGACAGCGGCTGCGACCTGTCCTGCGAGTTCGCCTGCTGAGCGGACGTTTGGAGCCAGACGCGGCTCCCTGCTGACAGCCACCACGCCCGCCCGGCAATCGTACCCCGGGCGGGCGTTTGCATGTTCGGCCGGTGGCGCATAGTGTACGCACCACTCCCATCCCTCCCTTCATCTCTCTCCCAGAGGACACACCATGCTTTCAGGAACCGCGCAGGCCGCCCCCGCGGGCGTAAAAGGCTTCGATGCGAATGTCACCATCACCTCCGAGCAGGCGGATGCGTTCTGGAACGACGGGTTCCGCTTCGCGTTGCGCTACGTGGGCCGCACCCAGATGGCCTCGCACGACCTGACGGCCAGCGAGGCTGCCATGCTGCTGTCGAAGGGGTTCGGGCTGATGCCGGTGCAGCACGTGGAGGGCGGAGAGTGGCTGGCGACGGGCGACCTGGGCACGGAGTACGGCGCCAACGCGGCCAGGTTCAGCCAGCAGATCGGCTTTCCGCCGGGGGTGAATGTGTGGCTGGACCTGGAAAGCGTAAGCACCAAGTCGGCCGCGTCGGACGTGATCGCGTACTGCAACAACTGGTATGCGCAGGTGGCGGCCGTCGGGTACGTGCCCGGCGTGTACATCGGGTGGCAGCCTGGGCTTACGGGAAGCCAGCTGTACTCGTCGCTCAAGTTCCAGCACTACTGGGCCGCGTACAACGTCGACGGCGTGTCGACGCCCAGGCCGCGCGGCTACCAGCTGGTGCAGTCCAGCGGCCCGGGCATGGTGGGCTCGCTGGATACCAGTGTGTACGACGAAAACACCACCCACGTGGACGGCATGGGAGGCCAGGTCCTCTGGCTAAAGCAGTAGCCGGGTGGATCCGCTGAACGGCGGATCGGCGGATGACGAGCGGCGGCATCCCGTGCGGAGTGCCGCCGCTTTCGATTTCATCCATCGCTCATACCAGCTTGCCGATTACGGTGTGCAGTAAAGGAAAAGAGTTCACGCGGAGCCGCGGAGGAAAACGGAGAGGCACGGAGGCAGCGACAAAGCGCCTCCGCGTCTCATCAGTTCCCCTGCGTTCTCCGCGTGATGCTTTCCGTCGTTCCTTTATTAGAAATGGGATCAGGTCCGGCCAGGCCGCACTTCCTCCCCGCGGATGATGCGGACGTACGAGCCGGGCGCGAGCCGATCGAGAAAGACCGCGAGGTTTTCGCCGGAGCCCGTGGCTGACGGAAAGCGGATGGCCTCGTATCCCGCCGCCCGCGCCCGGCGCGCGACGTCCTGGCACGCCGTCCAGTCATCCGACCCAAGCGACCGCGCCGAAAGCCGGTACTCCGCCGGCACGTCCGCGCAGGCAAGGTCCAGCACGCGTTCAAGCCGCGCGTCCGCGGCAAAGAGGGTTCGCGGGAGGAAGTCGAGAACGGTCAGGCCGGCTTTCACCACCTGCCGGCGCAGTTCCCGGAACGGTGTTTCCGGATCCAGGGAGACGTAGAGCGCGCCGAATTCGCCCGTGGGGTTGAAGCGACCTCCCGTACCCAAGCTGGCCAACAAGGTGCGCTCCGAAATTTCTGCGTATCGTGGTGAGGACTGGCGGTAGACTGCTCCGGCGAAGGTGGGTTCACAGGGGCGCGCCGCCATTTCACCTCATGTCGAAGTGCCCAGGTTCATTCGCATGAGCAGCCGGGTGAGCGTCTCGATGCGGCCTTCGTCCAGCAGCTCCACGGGGCGGCGGCCGTCCAGCGCGGGCATGGGCGCGCGCAGCCACTCGCGCGCCGTTCCGGGCGGCACGAGGTCGAACAGCTCCTGCTGGAACTCGTGGAGTGCGTCCATACGGCTCAGAAAGACGGAACGGGGCTCGCTCTCGCCGGAGCGCCAGCGATGCAGCGTGCTCTCGTCGGCGCCGATGGCGGCGGCGAGCTGGCGGTACGTGAGGCCCAGCGCGTCGTGCGCCTGCTCCACGTAGCGCAGCTGGGGTGCGAGCGTTGGGACGGACATGGTGCCACCTTGGGTGCTGCTGGTCCAAAAAGCTTACACTCGTCTGCTCGCAATTGCAAGTCCGTCGCGGCCACTCGGCCGTACGCAGGTGGACGCGCCCAGAGCCTCGATGTGCCACCCCGGCGACAGAGCCAGCAGAGACGTGGCTCCGCTGGCTCTGCGGGAATCCCCTGTTTCTGCATCCGGCGTCAGGGCGCGCGGCCGCGGTCGTCGCCGCGGCGGCGCTGGCGCAGGAAGCGGAGCACCTGCCGGTCGAAGTCGGCCGGCTGGTCCAGGCTGGGCAGGTGGCCCGCATCCCCGATCACCACCTTCTCGCCGTCCTGCACCCCGCCGGCCAGGATGTCCGCCAGCGCGTGCGTGGCCGCCGCGTCCCGCTCGCCGACCACGACCAAAACCGGGATCGACAGCTCCGCCAGGCGCGCCTGCCCCTCGGGTGTGCGCGGATCCACGCTGCCGGGCGCGGTGGGCACGCCCGGCGGACTGCCCGCATACGACACCAGGACAATGCGGTCCACGCGGTCCGGGATCTGGAACGCGGCGTCCAGGGCAACGCCCGAGCCCATCGACACGCCCACCAGGCGCGCATGCTCCACCTGCAGGTGGTCCAGCACGCGGCGCAGGTCGTCGACCAGGCTGAACGGTCCCAGCCGCGCGGTGGAGCGCCCGTGGCCGCGCAGGTCGAACCGGATGACGCGGAAGCCGCGGGTGAACGTCCGCGCCTGCGCATCCCACATGGTGTGGTCGCGCCCGCCGGCGTGCATCAGCACGATCACCGGCCCGGCGCCGCGGTCGTCGTAGAACAGCGTTCCGCCGTCCACGCTCACGCGCCCGGTGTCCGCGTCGATGGTTCCCGCGCCGGGGGCACAGAGCGCGGCGAGAACCAGCAGGGTCGTTGCACCGATCATCGAGGGGTCCTCCATCAAAGTGGTGAATCAAAGAACTCGCCGCCGGCGGGAACGAACGCGATTCAGGCGGCGGAGCCGGCCGTATCCACACGAATGCGGGGCCCTCTGGAGGAGCGCAAGCGTTTTTTCGGGCGATGAATCCCCATCCCCGAACACGCCACACCCTGTTCACTCTCCCCGAGTACGGGAGAGAAGCGTATGTTGTGGGCACGATGTGGAGTCTACCCGACCACCCACGCACGGAAGCATCCCCATGTCCGTTACCGAAGCCGGCACCTCGCCCTCGCTCAAGCAGCTGGCGCTGGGCGACCTGAACCACGAGCTGGGCACCACCCGCAAGCTGCTGGAGCGCGTCCCCGAGGCGCACCTGGACTGGAAGCCGCACGAAAAGTCCATGACGCTGGGCGGGCTGGCGCTGCACGTGGCCACCATCCCGTTCTGGGCCAGGCGCGTGCTGGAGGCAGACTTCTTCGACCTGATGACGGCGACGCGCAATCCGCCCCCTACCACGCTGCAGGAGATCCTGGACGCGTTCGAGGAGCGGACGGGGGGGATGCGGCAGGCGCTGGACGCGGCCGACGACGCATCGCTCACCCAGCCGTGGCAGCTGCGGCGCGGCGAGCAGGTGCTGCAGACCATGCCCCGGCTGGCGGTGATCCGCACCATGTGCATCAACCACATGATCCACCACCGCGCGCAGCTCAGCGTGTACCTGCGCCAGCTGGACGTGCCGCTTCCGCCCATGTACGGCCCCACCGCGGACGAGCAGCCGGCCTGGTAAGCCACCCGCCGCCCCGCACGCGGCGCGCGAACCCCGGATGACGACCGGCCCGGCACCTGCCCGGGCCGGGCGCGTCGTATCGTCCGTACCGCCTGCGCGGACCGTTGCGAATGCGGAGGGTGCCGAACGCGCTTCGGGTGTTTATCTTCCGCCGGAACCAATGCCCCCGACCCTCGAAACCCCTCCCGGAATGGATCCCGTATCTCTCACGCTGGCTGAAGCCGGATTCTCCCTCGCGGAAAGCATTCTCGAATCCGCGGACGGCGGCGGGGCCGCGGCCGCGCCGGCCGCCGACGCACGGGGCGAACTGGCGGAGCTGATCCGGAGCTCCGTCTCGCGCTTCGAGGCCGCCGCGGGTGACGCCGGGCGCAGCGGCTTTGGCGAAGAAGAGCGGGAACCCCTGGAGCTGCTGGTGTCCCGTGCCCGCAACCTGTCCGCGATCACGGAGATGGACCGCCCGGACCAGGCGCTGCAATACGCCTGGACGCTGCGCGAGTCGGTGGACTACGCCAGCAATCGCCTGGACGAAGGCAAGCTCCAGTGGCTGGGGCCGTTTCTGGCGGGAGGCAGCCTGTTCCTGGCGGCGCTGCGGTACGCCGGCGAGCAGGCCCAGGAAGAGACGGCGCGCTTCAGGCAGGCCGTTCTGGACGCCAGGTACAGGATCCTGGACCAGGCCGTACCCCGGCTGGTGTCGCAGGGAAAGCGCATCCCCTGGCCGGAGATCTCCGCCTTTCTGAACGCCACCGGCGCCGAGGGACTCCGCGGCCTGCTCCAGACGGACCCTGGCGCGGGGGACGCGGACGAAGCCCCGTCCAGCTCCACCGCCGGCCCGGACGTCCTGGAGCTGGTCACGAAGAACCTCGTGCCGTCCGGCAAGATCTTCATCTTCCCCGACATCCCGACGGACAAGCTGATCGCGGCGGAGAAGAAGCTCACGGCCCCCGCCGATCCCGAGGACCAGCTGCTGGCGCTGGTGGACATTACCGTCTTCGGCGGGGCAAAGGACGGCTTCGCGATCTTTGGGTCGTACTTCACCTACGCCACCATCGGACAGGAGGCGATGCGTGTGGACTACGATCACCTGCCCTCCATGATCTCCGCGTCGGGGACAAAGGTGGTCATCGGGAGGCAGGAGCTGAACGCGTTCGACGAAGAGGCCGCGATCGCCATCGCGGCGTTCCTGCGCGACGTTCGCGAGGCCTGGCCTAAGCAGGGTGCCGGCCGCACCGTGTGACGGGGAGGCACGGCACGCGCGGTTGCACGCGGCGCGCAAAAGCGCATCTTGATCGGCCCCGGCGATGGATTCGCCGGGGCCGGTCCCCGTTTCATCCACCGAATGCACATGCGCGCAGACCCCATCCGCGTCCTCTTCGTCTGCCTGGGCAACATCTGCCGGTCGCCGCTGGCGGAGGCGGTGTTCCGGCACCAAGTGCGCGAGCGCGGCCTGGACGACCGCTTCGAGATCGACTCCGCCGGCACCAGCGGCTACCACCGCGGCAGCCCGCCGGACCCGCGCAGCAGCGAGACGGCGCGCCGCCGCGGCATCGAGCTCGCCGGCCGCAGCCGCTCCGTGGTCGCCGGCGACCTGAACCGCTTCGACTACGTGATCGCCATGGACGCGGAGAACGAGGTGGCTCTGCGGGACCTGCTGCGCGCGTCCGGCGGCTCCGCGCGCGTGCACCGGCTGCGCGAGTGGGATCCGCACCCCGGCGACGGCGACGTGCCGGACCCGTACTACGGCGGCCCCCGCGGCTTTGACGACGTGCACGACATCGTGGAGCGCGCGTCGGCGGCGTTCCTGGAGCACGTGGTGCGCGAGCACGGGCTGGAGGGATGATTCCCGGCGCGCTGCGCCATGCGCTGGAGGCGCGGCTGGGCACCGTGCGCGGCGCGGCGCCCGTCTCCGGCGGATGCATCAACCACGGGATGCGGGTGGAGCTGGCGGACGGCCCCGTATTCGTGAAGTACAACGCCGACGCGCCGCCCGGCCTGTTCGCCGCCGAGGCGCGCGGGCTGGACGCGCTCCGCGCGGCGGCGGACGGGCTCGTCGTCCCCCGCGCGCTGGCGCGGGCGGAGGCGGAGGGCGGCGCGCC
>DASTVC010000643.1:0-5146 GCA_035759295.1 Longimicrobium sp.
CTCCAGCGGACCGTGCTGGCGCACGTACTCCGCGGGGGTGAGGTCGCCCAGCCGCTCGCGCATCTCCAGCGCGCATCGCTCCAGGATGCGCCCCACGATCATGCAGGTGCGCGAGGCCACGGTGGGGCCGCTGTCCGGTACCTCCGCGGTGTCGGGCTGCACGGGCTCCACCTCCTCGTACGGCACGCCCAGCGCGTCGGCGGCGATCTGCGCCAGCATGGTGCGCGTCCCCTGGCCGATCTCGGCGCTGGCGACCAGGACGCGCACGCCGTCCTCGCGCGCCTCGAGCGAGACCTTGGACTTCAGGTGCACCTCGCCGCTGCCGGTAAAGCCGGAGCCGTGGTAGAAGAGGGCCAGGCCGATCCCCTTCCCCGTCCCGGCGTACTCCGCGCGCTTGCGGTGGAAGTCGCTGCGCTCGACGGCGGTCCGCAGCACCTCCACCGCGCTGCAGTCGTCGCCCATCCGCTGCCCCGTGGCCGTCGTATCGCCCGGCTGGAGCGCGTTGATCTCGCGGAGGCGGACGGGGTCCATCCCCAGCGCCTCGGCGATGCGCTCCATGTGCACCTCCATGGCGAACTGCGTCTGCGGCGCGCCAAAGCCGCGAAAGGCGCCGTTGGGAGGCGTGTTGGTCATCACCACGCGGCCGATCGTGCGCACGTGGTCACAGCGGTACGGGCCGGCGGCGTGGATGCAGCCGCGGGAAAGGACGACGGGGCTGAGCGTGACGTACGCGCCGCCGTCCATCAGCACGTCGATCTCGATGGCGACCAGCTTCCCCTCACGCGTAACGCCCGTGCGGTGGCGGATGACGGACGGGTGGCGCTTGGTAGTCGCCAGCATGTCCTCTTCGCGATCGTAGACCATCTTCACCGGCCGGCCGGACTTCTTCGCCAGCAGCGCCGCGTGGCCGGCGATCACGGAGGGATACTCCTCCTTGCCGCCAAAGCCGCCGCCCGTCTCCGTCTGGACGACGCGCACCCGATCGTCCGGCAGGTCGAGGAGCGCCTTGAGGGCCTTGTGCACGTAGTAGGGGCACTGCAGCGAGCCGTGCACCGTCATCCCGCCGTTGGCCTCGGGGACGGCGATCACCCCGTTGGTCTCGATGTAGACGTGCTCCTGGTGGCCGGTACGGTACGTCCCCTCGACGATCACCTCCGCCGTCTCCATCGCCGCATCCACATCGCCCTTGCGGATGCGGATCTCCTTGAAGACCACAGGTGACGATTCCGCGTCCATCACCGGGATGTCGCGCTCGTACTCGATCACCACCTTGGCGGCGTTGAGGATGTCGCGGTCCTCGTGGGCCAGGAGAAGGATGGGCTCGGCCTGGTGGTTGATCTCGTGCGACGCCAGGAACGGCTGGTCGGCTTCGATGAGCGCCACGAAGTTGCACGTCTCGCCCGGCACGTCGCCGGCCTGCACGATGGTGAACCCCGTGGTATCGAAGTCGAAGCGGATGGACTTGATGCGCCCGCGCGAGATGGTGGAACGGATGGTGCGGCCGTACAGCATCCCCGGAAAGCGCAGATCATCGACGTACAACGCGGCGCCGGTTACCTTGGGGATGCCGTCCTTGCGCGGGACGTTGCGGCCTACGGATGTGCTCACGGGTCTCACGGGTGGTGCGGGTACGGACTCGGGTGTAATCCACAAGAGATAACCCGTTCGCGCGGGCCCGCGCAATGGACCCCCGGGCCGCTCGTTGATGGAATCCGGCGGGACACGTACGTTTCCCCGCCGGATTTCGCCGCGTGCTCATCATTCGCCTTTGTATCGACCATGAACGCCGTTACCCCGCGCATTCCGCCGCTGCGCATCGACTATCCCGACTGGGTGGATTCCGTCGTGGACTGGGACCGCGCATACGCCCCCGGCGAGGACCGGATGCGGCTGGCGATCCAGCTGTCGCGCGAGAACGTGGAGCGCGACACGGGTGGCCCGTTCGGCGCGGCGGTGTTCGAGTCGGAGAGCGGGCGGCTGGTGGCGGTGGGGATGAACAGCGTGGTGCGGCTGAACAACTGCACGCTGCACGCGGAGGTGATGGCGGTGATGATGGCGCAGTCGCGCCTCGACTGCTTTACCCTGCGGCGCGACGGCGGCCCCGCGTACGAGCTGGTGACCAGCTGCGAGCCGTGCGCCATGTGCCTGGGAACCACCCTGTGGAGCGGCGTGCGCCGCCTGGTGTGCGGCGCCGGCCGCGACGACGCGCTGCGCCTGGGCTTCGACGAGGGGCCGGTGTTCCCCGAATCGTACGCATATCTGGAGGAGCGCGGCATTCGCGTGGTCCACGGCATGCTGCGCGACGAGGCCAACGCCGTGCTGGAGCTGTACCGCACGCGGCAGGGCCCCATCTACAACGGCTGACCTGAGCTTCGGTCGATGAACCTTCGTTCCCGCTCCGTGGGGAGCCGCATGAGGCTCCGTCCGCTCTTCCCTTCGCGGATGATGCCGATCCTGGCGCTTCTCCTCGCCGGCGCCTGCCAGGGCGTGGACCGGGAGACGCCCGTGCCGCTGGCGGCCGGGGCGGATTCCGCGCCCGCCACGGCCGCGGCGGCGTGGACGCGCGTGGCGAACGGCGACCCCGACATCGACGCGCTGTTCGTCGTCACCCGCGACCGGGGGATTCGCGAGGGGCTGGACAGCCTGGGCGCGCTGGCCGCGCGCGACCCCGACGCGGACGGCCGCGGGCACGAGCTGGCCCATGCCCTGGGCCGCTTTGCCGCCGCCACCCGCGGCGACATCTCCATCCTCGGCGAGTGCACGCCCGTCTTTCAGTCCGGCTGCTACCACGGCGCGCTGGAAGGGCTGTTCATGCGCGGCGCCACGGTGGACCGCGCCACCGTGGGCCGCATCTGCGCGCCCGGCGCGGCCGATCGGCCGGGGTACGAGCGGCTGGAGTGCTGGCACGGGCTGGGGCACGGGCTGATGGTGCGCTTTGGCGGCGACCACACGCAGGCGCTGCCGCTGTGCGACGCGCTGCAGACGCCGCGCGGGCGCCGCGAATGCCAGGACGGCGTCTACATGGAGCGCGCGCTTCGCGCCATCGACGCCTCGTCCACCGCCACCGATGCGCCGGCGGCGCAGGGCCACGCCTCCCACGGCGGCGGCGCGCACGGGGAGCACGGCGGCCACGCGTCGGCCTCGACCCCGAAATCCGGCCGCCGGCTTTCGAACAGGGAGCTGCGGCGGCTGTGCGCGGAGGAGGCCGCGCCGCATCAGCCCTCGTGCTGGGCGTACCAGCCCATCGCGCTGCTGGTGGTGCACCGCGACAAGCCCCTGGCCGTGCTCCGGGCCTGCGACGCGGCGCCGGCCGCCGCCGTGCGCGACTGCTACCAGGGCTTCGGCAAGCAGTACCTGGGCGCGATGGATGGCGAACCGGCGCCCATGATCGCCGCCTGCACGCGGGGAAACCGCCCGTACGCCACGGATTGCCTGCTGGGCGGCGTGGAGTACTTTACCGACATCGAGTGGAAGATCGAGCCCGGCATCGCCTTCTGCGCGCAGGTGCCGGCGGCCTCGAAGGACCGCTGCTACACGATGATCGGCGAGCGCCTGGCCCTCGCGAACCCCGTCCGCGGCGAGGCGGAGGCCGCCTGCCAGCGGATCGAGGCGCCGTACGTGCAGGCGTGCGTCGCAGGCACGCGCAGGCGGGACGGTTGATGATCGGCGATCGGGATGGGGATGGGCGTGTCCTCCTCCATGAGCGAATGAATTCGCCGCTGGAAAATCGCAAAATCCACCTTCGTGGATTGCGGCCGCAGGTGCCGTGTGGTGTCGGCCGATCACGAGGATGCCGACGGTAGATTTCTCGGTCGCGCGTCGGGTTCACGGTAACGGATGGTGCGGTGCGGCGCTCCCTCGAAATGACAGGTTTTCGTGTTCCTGAAGGACCGAACTGTCCGAAGTGGGATCGAATTCTCCCCTTTCTCCCGCGCAGCGGGGGAGAGGGGCCGGGGGAGAGGGGGCCCGTCGGGCGCCAGTTCGATGCAATTCGAACCGCTTTGCTCCTTCGTTTCCGGTTGCGGACGCACCGGTGTTTGGATCGCCGCAAACCCCTTCGCCGCCGAGTCCACGCAGGTGGACTTTGTGATTTTGTAGCCGCGGTTTCAACCGCCCCAGACGGAGCCCGTCGAGCGCTCCCAATCCTTCATCCAGACTCCATGTCCAGCAGAACCCTGACGGAGGACGAGCTCGCGTCCGCCGCCGCGCCGCTGCGCGAGGCCAACACCGCATTCTCCGCGCGCTACCCCGGCGAGAGCGGGCTGCGCCAACCAGTGCACGTGGTGTACGGCGGCGCGCAGCTGTTCAAGGCCGAATCCACGGGCAAACTGGGCGAGATCGCCCTGCGCGCGCTGCAGGAGTATGCCCCCGACGCGGCCACGCTGGCGGAGGCCGTGGGCCTGCCCGCCGGCCCGCTGGCGGATACGGTCTACGCCCGCGTGCTGGAGAAGCTGCGCCGCGAGCCGGTGGAGGACTTTCGCATCGACTTCGAAGACGGCTACGGCAACCGCCCCGACGCGGAGGAGGATGCCGATGCCGTGCGCGTGGCCGGCGAGCTGGCGCGCGGCATGGATGCCGGCACGCTGCCGCCGTTCATCGGCATCCGCGTAAAGCCGCTGAACGAGGAGCTGCGCGGCCGCAGCATCCGCACGCTGGACCTGCTGCTGACGGCGCTGGTGCAGAAGACGGGCGGGCGGCTGCCGGTGAACTGGGTGGTGACGCTCCCCAAGGTGACGGTGCCGGAGCAGGTGGCCTTCTTCGTGGACGTGCTCGGGCGGCTGGAGACGTCGCTGGGGCTGGCGGCGGGGAGCCTGAAATTCGAGCTGATGGTAGAGGTGCCGCAGGCCATCATCGGCATCGACGGCCGCTGCGCGCTGCCGTCGTTCCTGGACGCGGCGGGCGGGCGGCTGATCGCCGCGCACTTTGGCACCTACGACTACACGGCCGGCGTGGGCGTCACGGCCGCGCAGCAGCGGATGCGCCACCCCGCGTGCGACTACGCGCGGCACGCCATGCAGGTGGCGTTCGCGGGAACGGGCGTGTGGCTTTCGGACGGATCGACCACGGTGATGCCCGTCCCCGTGCACCGCGGCGAGACGCTTTCCGCCGAGCAGGTGCGTGAGAACCGCGAGAGCGTGCACCACGC
>DASTVC010000644.1:0-5508 GCA_035759295.1 Longimicrobium sp.
GGGCGAGGGCAACGTCTCCATCGGCGGACCGGTGGCCAACGCGCGCGCGTACGTGCTGGACGCGCGCGGCCGCCCCGTCCCCGCGGGCGTGCCCGGCGAGCTGTACATCGGCGGCCGGGGCGTGGCGCGTGGCTACCTGAACCGCCCCGAGCTGACGGCGGAGAGGTTCGTCGCCGACCCGTTTTCGGGCGATGCGGACGCGCGGATGTACCGCACGGGCGACCGCGTGCGCTGGCGGGCGGACGGCACGCTGGCGTTCATGGGGCGGCTGGACGGACAGGTGAAGCTGCGCGGCTACCGCATCGAGCTGGGCGAGATCGAGTCCGAGCTGCTGCGCCACCCCGGCATCTCCGCCGCCGCCGCCGTGCTGCGCGAGGATGAGCCCGGCAACCCGCGCCTGGTCGGCTACTTCGTCGCGAAGGAAGGCGCCGCCATCGCCCTCGGGGAGATGCGCGGGCACCTGCGCGAGCGGCTGCCGGAGTACATGGTGCCGACGGCGTTCATGCCGCTGGAGGAGATGCCGCTTACCGGCAGCGGCAAGATCGACCGCCGCGCCCTCCCCGCGCCGGAAACGGGCGAGGAGCCGGCGGACGAGCTGGTGGCGCCGCGCAACATCGTCGAGGACATGCTGGCGGAGATCTGGACGGAGGTGCTGCGGCGCGAGCGGGTGGGCGTGACGCAGAACTTCTTCGAGCTGGGCGGGCACTCGCTGCTGGCCACGCAGGTGCTGGTGCGCATCCGCGACACGTTCGAGGTGGAGATCCCCATCCGCGTGTTCTTCCAGGACCCCACGATCAGCGGCCTGGCCTCGGCCATCGAGGCCGCCGGCTCCCCCATCCTCGCCGCCATGGTCGACGAGCTGGAGGGCCTGTCGGCGGAGGAGATCGAGGCGCTGCTGGCCGAGGAGGGTGCGTAGGGAGGGCCCTCACCCGGCTCGTTCCTCGCCTGCCCTCTCCCACAAACAGCGTGGGAGAGGGGATACACGGCACGGGCGCTAGAAGGCTTCGGAAGGGATCGTGCGAGGGGTGTGCCCCTTCCGCTCGTTTAGGCTCGCACCTCCCCCCAAAAAGACTGGGGGAGGTTGGGTGTGGGGCAGGGATCAGGGCGCTTCGGACGATCCCGCGCAGGCCCCCTCCGGGCCGGCACCACCGGCCCACCTCCCCCGAAACTGCCGGGGGAGGTTGTTGTAGGGCAGGGATTGGGGTGCTCCGGATTATTTGGTGCGGGATGGTGGGCCGCCCCCTCCCCGGCCCTCCCCCGCAAACAGCGCGGGGAGGGAGGTGCGACGCACCTTGTCGGAGCGGGATCGAAGTCCACCTCCCCCAGGGGTTTTTGGGGGAGGTGCGAGCCTGAGCGAGTAAAGGGGCCCCCCTCGGACGCCAGCTCGATGCCCTCCGTAGCGCCATCGAATTCTCCCCTCTCCGTGAGGAACGAACGGGGAGGGGCCGGGGGAGGGGCACCCCGCGGACGCAGTTCGATGTCTTTCGATGCGGCGCCGTCCCCCCCGCCACGCGGTCCGCGCCCTGCATCACCTGTTCACCCGTTTCACCCCGTCACCCGTTCACCGCGAGTCGCCGGTAGCGGCAGGGGCCTGCGCCGCATAAATTCAGGCGGCACGCCCTCCGCCCGCGAAACGGCGGCAGGGCTTACGGGCGCATCCGCACTCGCGTGCGGCGCCACCACGAGGGCTGGACCCATGGCAGAGCTTCGCTTTCACGGCCCCAACGCGGGCTACGTGCTCGAGCTGTACGAGCGCTTTCAGCGCGACCCGGCGTCGGTGGACGACGGCTGGCGCGCATACTTCGCTTCCGTATCCCCCGCGGACCTCGCGGCGCTGGACGCGGAGCCGGCTTCATCGTCCCCATCCGCTTCGCCCGCGTCCGCCGGCTCCGCCGCGCCCGCGGACCTGACGAAGCTGTTCGCCGTGCGCGAGCTGGGGCGCGTCATCCGCCAGCGCGGCCACACCGCGGCAAAGCTGGATCCGCTGGGCGCGGACGCGCCGGCGGACGCGGTGCTGGAGCTTGCGCGCTACAACCTGACGGAGGCGGAGCTGGCGCAGCTGCCGCCCAACGCCGTCTTCGGGCACCACCCGGGCTCCGCCACCGCGCTCGACGAGATCCAGCGGCTGCGGCGCACCTACATGGGCACGGTTGGATACGAGTGGCTGCACCTGCCCAACCCGGAGGAGCGCACCTGGCTGCGCGAAGCCATCGAGCACGGCACGTACGCCCAGCCGCTCCCCGCCGAGCGCCAGCGGGCGCTGCTGGACCGGCTGTCGCAGGTGGAAGGCTTCGAGCGCTTTCTGCACCGCGCCTTCTTCGGGCAGAAGCGCTTCTCCATCGAGGGGACCGACGCCATGGTCCCCATGCTCGACGAGATCATCGGCGACGCCGCGGCCGGGGGCGCGGCGGACGTGCTGATCGGCATGGCGCACCGCGGGCGGCTGAACGTGCTGACCCACGTCCTGGGCAAGCCGCACGCGATGATGCTGGCCGGCTTCAAGGTGGCGCAGCAGACGCCCGGGCAGGACGACGACCAGAACTCCGATGAGCCGTCGGGCGATGTGAAGTATCACATGGGGTGGACGGACGAGCGCCAGGTGAACGGCAAGCCCGTGCGCGTGCGCCTTTCGCCCAACCCCAGCCACCTGGAGTTCGTCAACCCGGTCGTCGTGGGGATGACGCGCGCTTCCCAGGACGACACCTCGTCGCCGGGCGCGCCTGCGCTGGACCACGCCCGCGGGCTGGCGGTGGTCATCCACGGCGACGCGGCGTTCCCGGGGCAGGGCGTGGTCCCCGAGACCATCAACATGCAGTCGCTGGCCGGCTACACCGTCGGCGGCACCATCCACATCATCGCCAACAACCAGGTCGGCTTTACCACCGACCCGCAGCAGGGGCGCTCCACCCGCTACTCCAGCGACCTGGCCAAGGGCTTCGAGGTCCCCGTGGTCCACGTGAACGCGGACGATGCCGAGGCGTGCCTGGCCGTGGCGCGGCTGGCGCACGCGTACCGGCAGCGGTGGGGCAAGGACTTCGTGATCGACCTGGTGGGCTACCGGCGCTGGGGGCACAACGAGGGCGACGAGCCGCTCTTTACCCAGCCGGTGATGTACGGCGTCATCAAGGACCACCCCACCGCCCGCGAAGCGCTGGCGAAGCGGCTGGTGGACGAGGGGGTGATGACGCAGCAGGAGGCCGACGCTGCCTACCAGCGGGTGCTGGACGAGCTGGCCCGCGTCCTGGAATCCCTGGGCGACAAGCCCAAGCTGGCGATGCACGACGATCCGCCGGCGCGCAACGGCAAGGGGCCGCGCGCCACCGCCGTCGCGCGCGACACGCTGCTGGAGCTGAACCGCGCGCTGCTGGCGCGGCCGGAGGGCTTTACGCCCAACCCGCGTCTGGAGAAGACCCTGCAGAAGCGCGGCGAGGCGGAGAACGGCGAGCGCAACATCGACTGGGGGCACGCGGAGGCGCTGGCGTTCGCGTCGCTGCTGGCGGAGGGCACGCCGGTGCGGCTGACCGGGCAGGACGTGGAGCGCGGCACCTTCAGCCACCGCCACGCCGTGCTGCGCGACGCCAACACGGGCGCGCGGCTCAACACCTTCCACGCGCTGCCGCAGGCGAAGGCGAGCTTCGAGATCCACAACTCGCCGCTCTCGGAGATGGCGGTGGTGGGCTTCGAGTACGGCTACAGCGTGGGCGATCCCGAGGCGCTGGTGCTGTGGGAGGCGCAGTTCGGCGACTTCGTGAACGGCGCGCAGGTCATCATCGACCAGTACCTGGCCGCGTCGTACCAGAAGTGGCAGCAGCGCTCCGGGCTCACGCTCCTCCTTCCCCACGGCTACGAAGGCCAGGGGCCGGAGCACAGCAGCGCGCGGCTGGAGCGCTTTCTTCAGCTCTGCGCGGAGAACAACCTGCGCGTGGCCAACTGCACCACGTCGGCCAACTACTTTCACCTGCTGCGCCGCCAGGCCGCCATGCTGCACGCGGACCCGCGGCCGCTGGTGGTGATGAGCCCCAAGAGCCTGCTGCGCCACCCGCTGGCCGCGTCCAGCATCGACCAGCTGGCGCAGGGCACTTTCCAGCCCGTGATCCCCGACGCTTCCGCCGCGGAGCGTGCGGATGGGGTGACGCGGCTGCTGCTGTGCTCGGGCAAGGTGTACGTCGACATCGTGGGCAGCAGCGACGACCAGCGGAAGGAGCGCGCGGCGGTGGAAGGCATCGACCGCGTGGCGGTGGGCCGGGTTGAGGAGCTGTATCCCTTCCCGGTGGAGGAGGTCCGCGCGCTGGCCGCCACCTATCCCAACCTGCGGGAGATCGTCTGGGTGCAGGAGGAGCCGCGCAACATGGGCGCATGGACGTACGTGGCTCCGCGCCTGGTGGATGCCGACCTGGGCGTTCCCGTGCGCTACGTGGGCCGCCCCGACCGCGCCAGCCCGGCGGAAGGCTACCAGCACCGCCACCAGCAGGAGCAGAACCGCATCGTGTTCGCCGCGCTGAGCGGCGCGCCGGCGGTGGCGCGGGCCGCGCGGGGCGAGACGCTGATCGGCAAGCGGAAGTGACGGACGGCGAGGGAACAGGGGACAGGGAACAGGTGACAGGGGAGTTGTTGCCCCCTGTGCCCTGTCCCCTGTAACCTGTCCCCTTCTTTTTCTTTCGATCGTAGAACGTACCGGGAGCACAGAATGCCCGTTGAGATCCGAGTTCCGCCCCTGGGGGAGTCCGTCGTAGAAGCCACGGTGGGCCGGTGGACCAAGAAGGAGGGGGATTCCGTCGCCAAGGACGAGATCCTGGTGGAGCTGGAGACGGACAAGATCACCGTCGAGGTGGCGGCGCAGGCGGCCGGCGTCCTGGGCAAGATCCAGAAGAACGAGGGTGACACCGTCGGCGTGAACGAGCTCCTGGGCTCGCTGGAGGCCTCGGACGGCGCCGCGCCGGCGGAGACCGCTCCCGCCGCGGAAAAGGCGCCCGCGCAGCAGCCGGCCGCCGCCTCCGCTCCGGCTGAGGCTCCGGCGGCGGAAGCTGCGGCAGGTGGTTCGGCGGATGCGCAGACGTCGCCGGCGGTGCGCGCGCTGGTGGCGGAGCACGGGCTGGACGTGGCCACCATCCGCGGCAGCGGCCCCAACGGGCGCGTCACCAAGGAAGACGTGCTCAAGGTGATCGAGGACGGCCGTGCCCGCGCCGCCCAGCCCGCCGCTGCCCCGGCTCAACCCGTGGCTCCGGCCCAGCCCGCCGCGCCCGCGCAGCCCGCGGCCCCGGCCCAGCCGGCCGCGAAGCCCGCTCCGGCACCCGCGCAGGCGGGACGCGAGGAGCGGCAGCGGATGTCGCGCCGGCGGCAGACGATCGCCCGGCGGCTGGTGGAGGCGCAGCAGACCACGGCCAGCCTCACCACCTTCAACGAGGTGGATCTCAAGGCCATCATGGACCTGCGCAAGGCGCGCCAGGACGACTTCGTGAAGCGCAACGGCATCAAGCTGGGCTTCATGTCGTTCTTCACCAAGGCGGT
>DASTVC010000645.1:0-2301 GCA_035759295.1 Longimicrobium sp.
ACCAGGTGGGTGAGCGGGTCGCGCAGGTGCTCCACCACGCTGGTGTCCACCTCCACGTCCTCCCCCTCCACCACCACGCGGCAGAGCTTGCCGTTGGCGAAGGCCAGGTCGCGCACGGTGCGCAGGTAGGGGCGAAAGACGGGGCCCAGCGGCACCATGCGCAGGCGCATCACGCTCTCCTGCAGCTCCTGGTGCAGCCGGTCGGCGTCGCCGTGGGCCTCGGCCAGCGCCTCGTGCGGCGCCCCGTCCGCCAGCAGCTGCCCCAGGCGGCCGCGGGCAATGGCGATCTCGCCCACCAGGTCCAGCGCGTGGTCCAGCGTGTCGACCCGCACGCGGAGGGTGGGTCGCGCCTCGACCGCGGCGGGGAGCGCGGGGAGGGCCAGGGCCGCCTCGTGCTCCTCGTCCTCCCCGCAGCCGCGGCCCCCGGCGCAGTCGCCGATGCGCTCCAGCAGCGCGCGGTCGGCCGCGGGGAGCTCGTCCAGCCCCGCCGCGGCGGCGGGGACCAGCACGCGCAGGGCGTCCACCGCGCGCAGCAGCAGCCCGGCCAGCGGCGCGGTGAGGACGATGGCGCCCTCGCGCAGCCGGTCCAGCACGTCTTCCACCTCGTGGGCGAACTCGGCCACCGGGGCGAGGCCCAGGTTGGCGGCGTTCCCCTTGAGGGTGTGCGCGGCGCGAAAGACGGTGTTCAGCGCCTCGGCGTCCCCGGACGACGCTTCGAGCGAGAGGAGAGCGTCTTCCAGCTGCGCCAGGTTTTCCTCCGCCTCCGCCAGGAACACGGGGAGGATGGCGGCCATGTCGATCTCCATGGGGTCAGATCCTCCGCGCCTCGACGGCGCCGTCCCAGGTGTGGAAGACGATCCGGCGCCCGTGCCGTCCGCCGGTCTCGCGCTCCAGCACCGGGATGCGCTCGTCCTCAAGAAAGCGGAGCGCCACCGCCACGTTGCGGTCGCCCAGGTGATCTCCCGGGCCGCGAAAGGCCGCCAGCACGCAGGCGCCGCCGTACACGCGCGCCGCCAGCCCGGAGCGGCGGGCGCCGGCCCGCAGCACGTCGGCCAGCAGCTGCTCCATGGCCACGTCGCCAAAGCGGGCGGTGGGGCGCGCGTTGCCGGCGGAGTCGGGGAGAAGGAAGTGGTTCATCCCGCCCACCCCGCGCGCGGCGTCGAACAGGCACACGCCCACGCACGAGCCCAGGATGGTGCTGACCGCCAGCGGCCGGGCCGACACCGTCAGGGCGCCGGGGTGCAGGTACAGGGACGCGGCCGGGGCCGCCTGTGCCGCGGGGGACGCGCTCACGCCGCCGCCCCCAGCAGCCGCGACGCGCGCAGCGCCGGCGCGGCACGGTTGGCGAGCAGCGCGTACAGCTCCACGTCGAACGGCTCGAAAGCCATCTTCTGGGGGAGAAAGCTCCACACCACCACCACTCCCGCGACCCGATCACCCATGCGCAGCGGGATGCAGGCGACCGGCGCCCACGGCTGGTCCGGCGCGTCCGACGGGTCCGGGTGCGGCGCGTCCGCGCGCCAGGCGTCGCCGCTTTCCATCACCCGCGCCACGACGCCGGCCGGCGCGTGGGGACGCAGGCGGCCGTCCGCCACCCCGAAGGCGTGCAGCGGCACCAGGCCGCCCCCGTCGATCTCGAACACGGCGAACTCCTCGGTGCCGGCCAGGTTGATCATCACCTCTTCCAGCGCGCGCAGGGCGGCGTCCTCATTTGCCGCCTCGTGCAGCGCGCTGGCGGCCACCCACAGGCGGGTGAGCACCGACAGCCCCTCGGCCAGCTCGGCGTGCTCGGCGGCCATGCGGTGGTTGGCGGACTCGGCGGCCTCGGCGCGGCGGCGCAGGCGCACCACCTCGGCCTGGCAGCGGTCCAGCCGGTCGCGGGCGGACTCGTTCGTCTGGGCAGCCGTCGGGCGCCCCTCGGCGTGGTGCTTCATGCGTCTCGAACGCTCCCGGCCCCGGAGCGCAGCTCCAGGCCGTGGATGGAGTGGGCGACGCAGCCGCCGCGGCCGCTCCTGGAGCCGACGGCGACCAGTCGCCGCTTCGGGGGCTCGCCGGCCGGCGGGCGCGGCAGGATCCGGAGGGCGTGGACGTACAGGGACGCCGCGCGCACCTCTTCGTCGTTCCGCCGCGCAGGCAAGTGGTAGCTCATCATTCCCCCAGAAAGCTCCTGACCTTGGAGAGCAGCTCCAGGCCGTCGATGGGTTTGGTGACGTAGTCGCTGCAGCCGCTCATGAAGCCGCTCTCCACGCTGCGGGCCTCGGAGCGGGTGGTGACCATCACGATGGGGATGCCGCGGGTGGT
>DASTVC010000646.1:0-7825 GCA_035759295.1 Longimicrobium sp.
TGCGGCTGGAGCTCCAGTCCACGCAAGCGGCGATCGACCACGGCGTGACGACGGAGCGCACCCTCGTGGGCTTCTGCCGCGAGCTGGTGAAGACGCTGCGGCTGGAAGAAGCGGTGCGCGCGGACAACGCCAAGAGCGAGCGAGCGGCGGAGGTGCGGGTGGACATCCTGCGCGACTTCGTGGCGTCGCTGGAGCGCTACGAGGAGCGTACCTGGGCCAGCCGTCCGCCGCCGGACGAGGAGGACGACTGGGATCCGCCGTCGCTGCGCGGCTTCCTGGAGCGCGTCTCGCTTTCGGACGAGGAGGACAAGAAGGACAAGGAGGACGAGAACCCCGAGCTGGTGACGCTGATGACCATGCACAGCGCCAAGGGGCTGGAGTTCTCGCACGTCTTCATCGTGGGCCTGGAGGAGGAGATCCTGCCCCACTCGCGCAGCATGAAGGCGGCGGACGCGGCGCAGTCGGAGGCGGAGGAGGCGTGGGAGCAGTTCGAATCCAACGGCTCCGGCGACCCGATCGCGGAGGAGCGGCGCCTGTTCTACGTGGGGATCACCCGCGCGCGGCACCGCCTTACCCTCAGCGGCTGCGCGACGCGACGCGCGCGAGGGGACGCCATCCCGCGGCAGCCGTCGCGCTTCCTGCAGGAAATTCCGGCAGAGCTGGTGGAGCCGCGCAACGCGGGCAAGGGCGTCACCTCGCTGACGGTGGAGGAGAGCAAGGAGCTCAAGACCAACTTCTTCGCGCAGATGAAGAACATGCTGGCCAACGGCTGAGCACCGGGAACGGGCAAGGGCGAATAAATTCGCGGCAACGACCACACGAAGTCCGCCTTCGCGGACTGGCGGCCCCGGTGAGGGAGAGGGTTTGGTGGGCGTAGCCGGGGTCGGGAGTCAGAATGAGAACAGCAGAGGGCCGCATGGCTCTCTGCTGTTCGTCTTTCGGCCCTGTGTCCCGCGTGATGGCACGATCAGGCAAAGCATGTACGGACAATCTCTTTAGCGGGTGATAGACGCCAATAGTGGAAAAAGTGGATAAATCGTGTTTGTCCGCTTTTTCTTCTTTTGGACTTCTTTTTCGCTCAGCCCTTGGCAGCGCTTGCAACAGCGATGTGAAACGATCTGAATCAACCAGATGTTTGCGATCTAAATATTTGTAGATAAGCAACTTGCACAAAGTGGCGGGGATGCATTCCGAGGGCAAATTCACGACATTGGTCGGGAAAGGTACTTATTCCTCTCCTCGACCGGAGCCCTCCCATGCTGCGCGTCAAACTTCACCCCATGCTGGGGGCGGCGGCGCTCGTTGCGCTCTCCGCCTGCTCGGACCTCGCGAACCTCCCTACCGCGCCCATCCCGCTCGGCCCGTCGAACACCGTCTCCACCTACGCCGGACAAATCATCATCAACGAGCTGATGGTGGATCCCGACGCGGTGACCGACGCCAACGGCGAGTGGCTGGAGGTGCACAACACCGGCGCCTCCGCCGTCAACCTGCAGAACTGGACGCTGGCCTCCAACAACGACACGCCACAGACCATCTCCAGCTCCGTCTCCGTCCCCGCGGGCGGCTACGTGGTGCTGGCGCGCAACGGCACCTACTCCACGAATGGAGGGGTGAACGAGGACTACACGTACGCCATCATCAACCTGGCCAACTCGTCGGACTGGGTGGCGCTGCGCGACGGTTCGGGCGCCAGCGTGGACTCCGTGGCGTGGGCCACGACGATGCCGGTGGGCTCCACGCGCGGGGTGAGCGACCCCTCGCTGGACAACCTGGACGCCAAGGGGAGCAACTGGCACACCTCCACCACGGCCTTTGGCGCGGGGGACGAGGGGACGCCGGGGGCGCGCAACGACGGCAAGCGCGGCGCGCTGACGGTGCGCATCATCGACGCGGGGCAGGCGGACGCCATCTTCATCGAGAACGGCGACACGCGCATCATCCTTGACGCGGGCCAGGGACTCAGCCGCATGGCGGACCTGATCGACGAGTTCGGGATGGCGAACGGGACCATCGACATGATGTTCATGTCCCACGCCCACTACGACCACCACGGCGGCCTGCGCGAGTTCTTCAAGACGGTGCACAACATCAGCATCCCCATCTTCTTCGAGAACAAGGACGCGCAGGTGAGCAGCACGCTGCAGGAGCTGCGCGACACCATCGCGGCGCGGGTAAGCCGGAGCGAGACGGTGTACCGCGACACGGACGATCCGTGCGGCACGGGCGCGGCCATCTGCACCTTCGTGCTGGACGGCGGCGCCAAGCTGCACGTGATGAAGCCCATGCCCAGCGGCGACGTGAACGACCGCTCGGTGCCCATGAAGCTCGTCGGGCCAGACAGCGCCAGCTTTACGATGTGGTTCTCGGGGGATGCGGAGCACGCCGCGCTGGCGTACTTCGATTCCATCGGCTACGACGTGTCGCCGGGGATGAACGTGGACGTGGTGAAGGGGAACCACCACGGCAGCTGCAACGGCATCAGCAGCCGGTTCCTGGACCTGACGTCGCCGACGTGGATCACGTTCGGCGTTAGCGCGACGAACGGATATCACCACGTGCATGAGCAGACCAAGGACCTGCTCACGGCCCGCTCCATCCCCTGGTACCGGTCCGACGGCAACGGCCGCATCACCTTCAGCACGCCGGGCACCTCCGGCGGCGGCTACACGGTGTCGGTGGAGAAGGGCACGGCCAGCATGGACGGCGCCGCCGACGAGGTCTCCAGCCAGACGGAGTGCAACAGCCTGTAAACGCGCGATGATGTAGAAGGCGCGGGGGACCGTCGAGGGTTCCCCGCGCCTTTTCGTGCACTTGGGAGGCACTGCGCGGCGGCACGGTGCCCCTCCCCCGGCCCCTCCCCGTTCGTTCCTCACGGAGAGGGGAGAATTCGATCGCGGTTTGCTGGAGCGGGAGTGAAGCCGACGCTACGGGGTCCAGCCGGGGACGATGACCTCCGCGCCGCCGGTCATCTCGGCGATCATGCGGACGTAGTCGGCCATGGGGGGCAGGCCCATGGAGGCGCGGCGCTCGTCCAGGCGCGCGATGTCGTCGATGGGGTCGGCGATCCAGCGGCCGTCGACGGCGCTGAACTGGGAGCCGTACAGCTGAGGCAGGCCCTGACGGACCCGCACGCGGTCCGTCAGCAGCGCGAGGTCCGGGAGCGCGACGTCGCCGGGGGACGCGGCCTGCATCAGCCGCAGCGCTTCGGCCTGAAGCGCGTTGTCGGCGGTGTGCTGCACCAGCAGGAACGCGGCGTTCGCGGCTTCGGGACCCACGCGGCTGATCCCCGGCCAGCCGTGCGTGGCCATGATCTCCCGGACGCGCGCGGTGTGGACGCTGTCGACGCGCATCATCCGCCGCATGTACGCGGTGTCCTGCACGCTCCGCGGCGAGAATCCCTCGCGCACCTCCTGATCCACGCGGGCCATCTCCAGCAGCTCGCGCCGCAGCGCATCCATCGAAGCGGAGTCGTCGGCGGGGGTCTGCGCGGCGAGGGGCGCCGCGAGCAGCAACGCCGTCAGCGTGGCGGTGAGAATGCGCATCGTACCATATTGGAGGAGGAAATCGCGATTCCGGGCGAGTGCTACTCATCGCACGGAAGGGTGTTCCGGCCCCATCCCGCTCCCCATTCATCGCGCGAACCCGTGACCATCCGCATCCGCTCCGCCATTGCCCTGGCGCTCGCCTGCCTGCTGCACCTGCCCGCGCCCGCCGCCGCGCAGCCGGACGTGCGCGGAATCCTGTTCGCCGTGGGCGTTTCGGACGATGGCGGCGCGCTCCTGGAACCCGTCGCGAACCTGCTCGCCGAGGGCTTCATGCAGCCGCCGGACGATCCCGAATCTGACGACATGGCCAGGTTCTATGCGCGGTGGATGCGGCCCGGCACCCGCTACGAGGTGCTGTCGCGCGGCGAGCGCATCGGCACCGCGACGCTGCGGGAGGTGAGGGACGGGGGATGTTTCGGGATGGCGCTCCCCGGGACGCTGGACACAGGCCGCACGCTTAACGAGGGATGGCAGGGCCTTGCGGGCGAAGGGCTGCCGGAGCAGCGCGACGCGCCGTGGCTGCGCGAGGTGACGGCGGAGGAGAAGCGGAGGCTGGACCGCATGGCGGCCGCGCTCTTCGACGCGCACGGCATCCGGGTCGCGGAACGTACCAGGGGCGACACGGCCACGGCGGCGCTGATCGGCCATCCGAACGCGCGGCCGGTGCTGGTGGCCAGCTACGCGCTCAAGACGGAGGATGCCCTCTTCCGCCAGGCCGCGCTCCTGGTCATCGCGGAGGATGGGGACGACGGCTACCGGCCGGCGTACGCGTGGTTCCACGAGGCCAGCGAGGCGGACGTGGAGTCCCGCGAGCTGATCGACGCCGCGGACCTGGACGGCGATGGCCAGGCCGAGCTGGTGGTGCGCAACGGCTTCTACGAAAGCTGGAGCTTCACCATCCTCACGCGGTCGCCGATGGGGTGGGTGGAGGTGTATAGCGGAGGTGGTGGCGGATGTTGAGCAGAGATCCAACAAGCCGGCATCGTCGCAAGTCCGCCCGCTGGAGCGAATGAATTCGCCGCTGGAAAATCGCAAAGTCCGCCTGCGCGGACTCGGCGGCCAAGGCGTGTGCGGCGTCCCACGCACCTTCGCGTCCGCACCCACGGGCATGGCCCCTCGCGAGCAGGTGAAGCCCCGCCGGGCGAGCTCCGCGAGCCCAGGGCGGGGCTTATGGCCGTCATAGCCGCGGGCTTCAGCCCGTGGCGGTACCGCGGCCCGCCCCTACCCCTCTTCCGCCACCCGCGTCAGATACCCCAACTGCATCAAAAGCAACTGCCGTAGCGGGTGCCACTCGCCGCGGATGGAGGCGATTATCGCATCCGGCGTTGGGTCGGTGAAGACGGCGCGCAGGGGGGAATCCGCGTACTGGCGCTGCTTGGCGGTGGCGGCGTCGGAGCGGGCGACGATGCGCCACTTGGGCCACGGCTGCTGCCGCGCGCGCACCTGCCCCGTTGCCAGCGCGCGCACGCCGCGGGTGATGCGCAGCCCCACCGTCAGCGGCAGGTTGGCCGCCATCCCAAAGTACGGAAACCGCCACCGCGAGTGCGGCACGGCCCACGAGCGGCGGAAGAGCGGCTTCATGGCCGCGTGGAACAGGCGGCGGTGGCGCTTCCACTCCGCGGGGATGGCGGCGGCGAGGGTAACGAGCGCGACGGCGTGGTACGGCTCCTGGCTGGCGAACATCCGCCGGTTGCCGTGCAGGTTGGCCGAGTGCCGCCGCTGCGTGAACGGCCACAGGTTCTCCCACTCCGCCGCCGTCGTCGGCCGGAACTCGGCGAGCCAGCGCCGAAAGGCCAGGCGCCGCGCCACCACCTGCTCCAGCAGCTCGGGGCGGATGATGGAAGCCGACGGCAGCTTGAAGGCGTCAGGCGCCGGCCGCTCCGGCGCGTGCTCGGCCTTGAGGAACGAGTCGGACGAGAGGCCGCCGAGTACCACGGGGAAATCGCGCAGCCGTAGGCGCTCGAACAATTCCCAGCCGTGCACGTCCATGAAGTTGTTGTGCGACCCGATCATCTGCGCGACGGATTCCATCCCCGCGACGTAGTGGTCCGGCGCCCGCTCCCCGAACGTCAGCGTGGCGCCGTACGCCTCCGCCGCCGCCCGCGCCACACGCACCTCGCGGTTCTCCCAGTCCGCGTACACGAACGCCTTCACCCGCACACCGCGCGGCACGGCGCCCAGCACCGCCCGCGCGTCCTCGCCGCCGCTCAGCAGCAGCGCGACCTCGGGCAGGTCGCGGCAGATGGCGGCCACCTGCTCCACCAGCGCCTCCCGCACCGCGTCGGCCGCGGCCTGGGGCGACGCGAACGGGTTCGTTTCCACCGGCCGCCAGTACGCACGCGGCTCGCCATTTGGCGCGCCGTCCGCATCGAACGAAAGCGCGGTGGCGGGGGCGAGCTGTTCGACGCCGGTGTAGAGGGTGTGCGGCCAGGTGCAGGTGAGGTTGACGAGCAGGTCCGCGGCGGAAACGGGATCGACGTCCGCGCCCCGCCCCGCCGCGCGGGCGACGGCGTCAAGGTGCGTGCCGGCGATCCAGTCCCCGTACGCCCCTTTCCGCCGCGACGCGAAGACGGGGACGAACGCGCCCACGTCGGTCACGATCATCCCGCCGCCACGCGCGGTGTGGATGGAGAGCGCGGCGAAGCCGGAGTCGATGCGCTCCGACCACGGCGCATCAGGCCCGCCGCGGAGGAGCGCATGGACAGCGCGGCGGCGTCTGCCAAGCCGCGAGAGGGCCGGCGGCTCCGGCGCGATGCGGACGACCGGGTCGCCGACCAGCACGGAGATCCATCCGCCGTCATCGACGAGGACCTCCGGCGGATCAGCCGGGCCGCGCGCGACGGCGAGCGAGCCCCACGGGCCGTGCCGTTCATCCACCGAAGCGGAGACGTGGCCCACGTACCGCTCCAGCGCCCGCCGCAGCTCGCCTTCCGGACGGCGCGCGGTGGAGAAGAGGAAGTCGCTCATCCGCCGCGCCTCGCGGCCATGTGCGGCGCCGCCCGCTGCACGCGCTCCAGCACGTCTTCGGGTGTGATCTCCTCCATCCGCCCCAGCTTGGCGGTGAAGTTCGACGGGTCCGGCGGGGTGCCGGGATCGGTGTAACGGTCGATCCACAGGTCCTGCCAGGCGCGATACGGCCCCACGCGCCACGGGTTGGTGTGGCCGAACAGGCCGATCACCGGCACGCCGCAGCCTCGCGCGATGTGCAGCGGCCCCGTGTCCGGCCCGATCACCAGGTCCGACCCGGCGACCAGCCACATCAGCCGCCGCACGTTGTCGCCGAGCGCCCAGATGGGCTTGTGCTCCGCGCGCTCCACGATCTCCCGCGCGATCCCCTGCTCCCGCTCCCCCGGCCCGCCGATCAGCATCGTCCGATAGCCGAAGTCGCGCTCCAGCGCGTCCACCACGCGCGCGTATCGATCCGCGAACCAGTCCTTCTTCCAGTTGGCGGAGGCGGGGACGAGGGCGACGACGGGGCGATCCGCCAGCGGCGCGAAGAACTCGGCCTGCGCACGCAACTCATCCTCCGAGAAGGTGATGCGCCACTCCAGCGGGTCCGGCCGCGGCATGCCGAGATGGTCCAGGAAGAGGAGGAAGAGGTCCTGCGTGTGCTGCCGCGGCGTCGGTTGGAGATGATGATTTGCCGCCAGCCACGTGCCCTCCGCCGCGCGGTCGCGCCCGAAGCCCAGCCGGTGCGGCGCGCGGGACAGCAGCGTGGGCCACGCGCTCTTTACGTACACGTTCAGGTTGATGGTCAGGTCGAAGCGGCACCCGGACAGGTCGCGCCGCAGGTCCATCACCCCCCGCAGGCCGTTCTTCTTTCGATAAACGACGATCTCGTCCACCGACGGGTGGTGCAGCAGCGCCTGCGACGGCATGGGCTCCACCACCCAGGTGATGTGGCGCGCGGGGTCGTCGTCCTTCAGTGCGTTGACGAACGGAAGCCCGTGGATCACGTCGCCCAGCCCGGTGAGCAGGACGATGCAGACGCGCCGGGAGGGGTAGCGGAGCTCCGTCATCGGCGGCCTCCGCGGGATGATCCGCCGGCCCCGGCACGGGCGAATGAATTCGCAGCAACCACTTCACAAAGTCCGCCTGCGCGGACTCGGCGGCCAGGCCGTCTGCGGCACTCCAAGCACCGGAGCGTCCGCAACTGGACGCTCGACGGGCCGCGTCTGCGACGCGGGGGGCCCTCTCCCCCGCCGGGCCCTTTTGCTCGTTCCTCGCAATGGCCCGGCGACCCCTCCCCCAAACCGCGGGGGAGGGGGGGTGTGGAG
>DASTVC010000647.1:0-4594 GCA_035759295.1 Longimicrobium sp.
ATCCAGCATCCGCTCATCCTCCTCGTTCTGCTTCTTCCAGTACAGCCGATGTCCAACCGTATTGGGCACCGGGTAGATCTGCGTCCAATACGAATCGCCCCCGGGCTGATTGAATTCCCAAACAAGCCCGTTTTTCAGGACTACGATAAAGTGCTCCGGCGTCCCCAACACCGTGTGCACCTCGCTCTCGGTCTGCGGAACCTCATCTGACGTTTGACTCATCACTATCACCAGTTCTAGATGTTTGTACTCACCGCATCCTCAGCAGAACCCCTTAGATCCTCACGGCACCGAACGCGAACACCAGCGCCACCACGCCGCCCAGAATCGCGGACCAGAACGCCCAGAGCTTGTAGAACGCAAGCTGCGGGTGGAGGCGCTTGTACAGCCACGCCAGCACCCACCCGCAGCCGAACGTCCCCACCATCCACGCCAGGCCGATGATCAGCCAGCCGGTGCCTTCGATCCCCATGCCGGGTGCGATAAGAAAACAGTGATTTCCTGAGGGAGGCGCCGCGCCAATCCCTCTGCTTCTCCGGACTCGGCGCGCCGACCGAAGGATCTCGCCTGCAGGGCCGACGGCTTTGAACGGCTCCCGTGGGCTTGGCCCGTCGCGACCCGACAAAGATCCTTCGGTCGCGCGCAAGCGATTGTGGTTATGATGGTTCCGGTGTGCGCTCCCTCAGGATGACAGTGCGCTTCTCAGGAACAGCTGCGGTCTGGCACTCCCTGTCAGAAAGACAAGCTCTTTTCAGCCTTCGCGCACCAGCTCGTAGCGCTCGATCTTCTTGTAGAGATTCGACCGCGGCATGTCGAGCAGGCGCGCCGTCTCGCTGACGTTCCAGTCGTTCTCGCGCAGCTTCTGCAGGATGAAGGCGCGCTCGGCCGCCTCCTTGAACTCCGCGAAGGTGGTGCATCCCAGCAGGTCGCCGGACAGGCCGCCGCCCTTCATCCGCCCGCCGACGAGCAGTTCCACATCATCCGCCGCCACGGTGGCGCCGCCGGCCAGGATCATCAGCCGCTCCACCGTGTTGCGCAGCTCGCGCACGTTGCCGGGCCAATCCATCCGCTGCATGCGCTCCAGCGCCTCGTCGGTGAACGGCTTGGGGCGCAGGTTGGCTTCGCGGGCGTACGTCTCCGTAAAGTGCCGCACCAGCATGGCGATGTCCTCGCGGCGCTCGCGCAGCGGCGGCACGTGCAGGGGGATCACGTTCAGGCGGTAGTACAGGTCCTCGCGGAATCGCCCGCCCTTGATCTCCTCCTCCAGGTCCTTGTTGGTGGCCGCCAGCACGCGCACGTCCACCGTGATGGGCTTGGCGCCGCCGACGCGGGTCACGATTCCCTCCTGCAGCGCGCGCAGCACCTTGGCCTGCGCCTGCAGGCTCATGTCGCCGATCTCGTCCAGGAACAGCGTGCCGCCGTCCGCCAGCTCGAACTTGCCGGCGCGGTCCTCGTGCGCGCCCGTGAACGAGCCCTTCAGGTGGCCGAAGAGCTCGCTCTCGATGAGCTCCGACGGGATGGCCGCGCAGTTCACCTCGATGAACGCCTTGTCCGCGCGGGGGCTGAGGCGGTGGATGGCGCGCGCCACCAGCTCCTTACCCGTCCCGTTCTCGCCCGTGACCAGCACGCGCGCGTCCGTCGGCGCCACCTTCTCCACGCGGTCCAGCACCTGACGGAGCGCGAAGCTGCGGCCCACGATCTGGTGCCGGCTCTCGATCTCGCCGCGCAGCCGCGCGTTCTCCTGCACCAGCCCCTGCGTCTGCAGCGCGTTGCGCAGAACGACGAGCAGCCGGTCCGTATCCAGCGGCTTTTCCAGGAAGTCGAAGGCGCCGCGGCGGGTGGCCTCCACCGCCGTGTCGATGGTCCCGTGGCCGCTGATCATGATGACCACGGCGGACGGATCGTTCTCGCGGATCCTGGTCAGGGCCTCCAGCCCGTCCATCCGCGCCATCTTTACGTCGAGGAAGGTGACGTCGGGATGGAACTCCTGGTGGATGGCGATGGCCTCGGCCCCGCCGCCCGCCGAGCGCACCTCGTGGTCCTCGTATTCGAACAGCTGGTGCAGGACGCGCCGGATGCCTTCCTCGTCGTCAACGACCAGAATGCGTGCCATCGGTGTGTGCCTTGAGTGTCGTATGGGGATGAACTTCGACTGCGCTTGAACCGCGGGATCGGGGTGCGTCGAACGGCATCCAACTGCGTCCGCCGCGGTGCCCCTCCCCCGACCCCTCCCCGCTCGTTCCTCGCGGAGAGGGGAGAATTCGATCGCGCTCCGAAAATTTGCGTGCGCGGAAGCGTGTCATTTCGAGGGAGCGCCGCGCCGCCCTGGCCCGTTGCCGGTCATCACGGCGCGACCGAGAAATCTACTGGCGGATGCTCGTGATCTGTCATCGCACACCGTGCTTGCGGCTACAGTCCGCGAAGGCGGACTTTGCGATTGTCCAGCGGCGAATTCATTCGCTCCTGGGAGGCGGACACGCGCTTCGCCTGCACCCGTTCGCAAACGCCTACGTGAAGGACACCTCAGATCCGCTCTACCCTCAGCCCCAGCGTATCCTACCGCCGTGCGCCCGGAGCCAGCACCAGCATCCCGTTCTCCACGCGCGCCGCGCCCACGCCCGGAGGCAGCTGGAAGGCCACCTCGTCGCGCTCCAGCCCCGGCTCGTCCATCCCGCCCACGCGGTCCAGCACCGTCAGGTACTGCTCACGGGGGATGGGAAACTTCTGGAACGTCGCCGTCTCCACCTTGAGCGCCGCACGGCCGGGCGCCAGCATCCGCATCCGCCCATCCACCCCCACGTCGGCCGTGTCGGGGATGAAGTCCGCGCCGGGGCCCAGGCGCCGCAGGTCGCGCTCGGGGATGCGGTCCCTGGGCAGGCGGCCATTCACCTTCACCGTCTCGCCGACGAAGGCCACGTTGGGCAGCTCCAGGTCACCCGTGCTGAAGCGCTCCGCCATGCGAAAGCGGATGTAGCTGGTGAACTCGGCGCCGCTCAGCCGCACCGTGTCGCCCTGCTCGCGCAGACGCTCCAGCTTGCGGTCCGCCGACGCCGCGGCTTCTTCCGAGACTTCGGTCACCACCCGCTCTTCCTGCCACGGGCCGGGGATGAAGCCGCGAAACATCCACGCGCCGCCGGCCAGCACCGCCAGCAGCACGAGCAGAATCAGCTTCCCGAACACTCCACGACGCGCCATCGCTCTCCCCTTGGTTTGTCCCGCTCTCCCACCGTCGATCTCCCGCCCCAGCGCTCCGAATCTGGCGGTTCACCCGGTTGCGGACGCGCAGATGCCCGGAACGCCGCACACCACCGGGCCGCCGAGTCCGCACCAGGAGCGAATGAATTCGCCGCTGGAAAGTCGCGAAGTCCGCCTTCGCGGACTGTAGCCGCAGGTCTCCGGCGCTTCGACGACGCATTGGTGCGTCCACGCGATTCATGCTCGCCGCCGCGATGAATCCCTGTCCCTGCGGATTCCACGGCGAAGTGCATTCGCGTGTCCCGCCCGGTGGACGGCGGCCGGTGAGCTACCCGCGCCGGCTGCCTTTTGTTTCCGCGATGCGCGCCACAGCGGCCGCCGCGCGGTCCACCTCCGCCGCCGTCGTCGCCCAGCCAACGGAGAAGCGGATGGCGCCCGTCCGCTCCGTTCGCAGGATGACGTGCGACTCCGGCGCGCAGTGCAGCCCCGCGCGCACCAGCACGCCATCGTCGACGTCCAGCCGCAGCGCCGCCTCCGCGGGATCCATCCCGTCGATGGTGATGGATACGATCCCCGCGCCGTCCTCCCCGTGCATGGGGCTCCGCATCGCCACGCCGGGAATCGCCCAGAGCGCCTCCCAAAGCCGCTGCTTGAGCGTGGATTCGTGGGCGTGAATCTCCTCCACCCCCTGCTCCATCAGCCACTCCACCCCCGCCAGCAGTCCGGCGATCCCGGGGCCGTTCATCGACCCGGCCTCCAGCCGGTCCGGCAGCAGCGCGGGCATGTCGGGCGAATCCGAATCCCCCCCCGTCCCGCCAAAGAACGCGGGCGGCAGATCGACCCCTTCGCGCACCCACAGCCCGCCCGTCCCCTGCGGGCCCAGCAGCCCCTTGTGGCCGGTGAACGCGAGGAGGTCGATGCCCAGCCTCTGCACATCGATGGGCAGATGCCCCGCCGACTGCGCCGCATCCACCAGCACCAGCGCGCCGGCCTCGTGCGCCATCCGCGCCAGGTCCGCCACCGGCAGCACGTTGCCGATCACGTTGTTGGCGTGCGTAATGACGAGCAGCCGCGCACCCTTGAGCGCGTGCTCCACCTCGAACATGCTGACGCCGCCGTGCGGGTCGCCCTCGATCACCACGGCCTGCACGCCCCGCTGGGCGAGCGCCAGCACGGGGCGCCGGACGGCGTTGTGGTCGTATTCGGTGCGCACCACGCGGTCCCCCGGCCGCAACAGGCCAAAGAGCGCCGTGTTCAGCGCGTGGGTGGCGTTCAGGTGAAAGGTGACGCGGCCAGGATCGCCCGGCGCGTTGAAGAGCTGCGCCAGCATCCGCCGGCAGCGCAGGACGATGCGCCCGGCGTCCACCGCGCGCCGGTGCCCCGCGCGGCCGGGCGTAGC
>DASTVC010000648.1:0-4300 GCA_035759295.1 Longimicrobium sp.
TCCAGCGCCTTCTCGCGCATCGCGTGCGAGTCGTCGCGCTGATCTGGCTCCGTCTGGTCGCCCTGGCGGCGGCGTCCCATCCCCGACTCGTGCCCCGTCCACTCTCCACTCATCGCAATCCCCTCGTCAAGGTCGTCGCGCGGGTGCAGACGCTCCCGCTCATCCTCGATCTCCATCCGGTTCACCACCGTCTCCACCCCGTCCACACCGCGCGCCACCGCGATGGCGTGCCGCGCCTCGTCCCGCGTCCACACCGAGCCGGAGAGCTCCACGATGCCGCGGCTGATGGCCCCGACGTCGATGCCGCACTCGCGCAACCGATCATCGTCCAGAAACGCGTCCAGCACGGCGTCTTCCAGCCCCATCAGCGCTTCCTGGTCGCGCGGGGCGCGGCGCACGCCCACGGGGCGGAACTGCGCCGCCGGCTGCCTGCGCGGCTCCGGATCCCCCTCGTCACCCGTCTCCGCCTCCAGCGCCTGCTTGAGCCCCAGCCCTCGCAGCACCAGCGCGCCGATGGCCAGGCCCCCCAGGGTGCCCAGCGCGTACATCAATCCGCGGTTGCCGCCGGTCTCCTCCAGCTCCACCACGTACTGCCGGTTCTGCCGCTTCGGTTTGTCCGGGCTCTGCCGCTTCGGCCTGTCCTGGCTCTTTTCGGTCATCGTCCTAAAGCGCGTGGTGGCAAAAGAATGGAGCCGTACGGAAGTGCAAGTCGCGTTCCGTACGGCTCCATTCCTCGTCCGGCGGACGGGTGCTCCAGGCAGGGGTCAGGGGGGCGTGGTGCCCTGCTTCTCCCGCTCCGCGCGCTCGCGGTCTTCGCGCTCGCGGATGGCCCTGCCGCGCTCGCGCAGGTAGCGGTCGCGCTCGATGGTCTCTGCCTGGCGGTCGATCTCGCCGCGCTGCGCACGCTCGCGGCGCGCCGCCTCCTCCTGCTCGCGCGAGCCGCGCGGGGGCGACGGCACCGGGATCGGCACGTTGCGCCCGCCGACCACGGGCCCGTTCTCGTTGATCCCCCACTTGCGCCCGCTGCGGTCCGTGATCGTCCAGTCGCTGGCCCGCCGCCGGCGCTCCGCCTCGCCGGCCAGGGAGTCGTTGAGCGCCTGGATGCGGCTCTCGAAGTGCCGCCGGTAGCGGTCCACGTCCTCCACCGGCCCCTCGGGGACGGCGGTGGGGCGCACCACCAGCCGCGGATCGCCGAACTCCGGCCCCAGCCCGCCGGGCCCGCTCCTGCGCGGCCCCGCCGCGCCGGGCTGCCCGCCGGGAGCGCCGCCTTGCGCGCCGGGGATCGCCGCGCCCGGCTGCCCCGCCTGACCTGCCGGCGCGGACGGAAGACCCGTCGGCACGCGGCTGGGGAACGGTCCCGCGTTCGGGATGGCGCTCAGCACCGAATCTACCGACGCCGCGCTGAACCCCGTCGGCGCGGCCGCCGCAGGCTCGGGAAGGCTGGCGGACGGATCCGTCGCCATCCCCCCCCACTCGCCCACTTCCACGTAGCCCACCAATTCCTGGTCCGGGATCAATCGCGAGTCGTCGGATTCAATGATCACGGGCCGCTCCGGAGCGGGCACCAGCAACACGATGACCAGCAGCAGGACGTGGAGGACCAGCGAGACGACGATGGTGCGCGAGGTGAGGAGCGGCGGGCGCGGCTGGCGCGGACGGCTGAACGGCGCCCGGGCGCGCGGCACGGCCGCCGCCGCAGGAGCGGGGGCGTGCGTGGCCGCGTCGGGCGGCGGAGCGGTGGCGGCCGGGGGCGTCATGTGCAGCTTTCTACTCCCCCCGTCCCCCCCTGTTCCGACGCGCGCCAGACGTTCACACGGGCTTAATGACCGTTGGGGAAGGACTTGGGGCGGGGCGGTGCGGGGGATCGAGTTCGACGGCGGGCATCGAACTGCGTCCGCTGGGTGCCCCTCCCCCGGCCCCTCCCCGTTCGTTCCTCACGGAGAGGGGAGAATTCGATCGCGCTTCGCAGGGTGCCCGGCTGGGCCAGATGCGATGCCCACAAGGCACGACGGCTGGCATCACGCTGCGCCCGACGGGACCCCCTCTCCCCCTGCCCCTCTCCCCCGCTGCGCGGGAGAAAGGGGAGAATTCGATCGTGTTTCGGCAGCCCGTGTTCGCGCAGGCCTGCACGAAGCTCTCCGGACCTTTGGCGCGCGTCACCTCTCTCCCGCGCTGTTTGCGGGGGAGAGGTCGGGAGAGGGGGCCCCTGTTGGGCGCAGTTAGATGCGCTTCGAAACACCGCAAGAGACAGTTCCCGGCCTGCTGCAGATGCAAGAACGCGACGGGCGTTGCCAACGGGAGAAGGTGAAGCCCCGTCCGGTGCCGCGTGAGCGGCGCCGAACGGGGCTTATCGCTTTCCCAGCAGCGGGTTTACCCGCTCATCACCGGGGCTGATGCAACCGCGAGGGGCTGGCGTGTCGCGCGTTCCGGCCTCACACCGCCGCCGCGCTCGCCTCCAGCATCCGCGCCATGCGCCCCGCCGCCTCACGCAGGCGGTCCTCGGAGGTGGTGAGGGCGATGCGGACGAAGCCCTCGCCGCCGTCGCCCAGCGACTTGCCGGGGAGCAGCGCCACGCCCTGCTCCAGCAGCAGCCGCCGCGCCCACGGCCCGCTCTCCGTGCCTTCGGGGAGCGGCACCCACAGGTACATGGCGCCGCAGGGGCTGGGCACGTCGAAGCCGGCCTCGCGCAGCGCCTGCACCGCGGCGTCGCGGCGGGCCTGGAAGGTGGCCACGTTCCCAGGCACCCACGTGGCGTGCGACCGCAGCGCCGCGACCCCCGCGTGCTGAATCGTGAACGGCAGCCCCGTGTCCGCGAACGTCTTTACCCGCGTCACCGCCGCCACCAGCTCCGGGTTCCCCACCGCCCAGCCGATGCGCCACCCCGTCATGTTGTACGTCTTGCTGAGCGAGTGGAACTCGATGGACACCTCGCGCGCGCCGGGAATCTCCAGGATCGACGGCGGCTTGTAGCCGTCGAACGCGATCTCGGAGTACGCGTTGTCGTACGCCAGGATCACGTCGTTCCGGCGGCACCAGTCCACGCACTCCTGCAGGTACTCGCGCGGGGCGATGGCCGCCGTGGGGTTGTTGGGATAGTTGAGATAGAGGATCTTCGCGCGCTTCACCACGTCCGCGGGGATGGAATCCAGCGGGACCAGAAAGTCGTTCTCCGGACGCAGCGGCACGATGTACGGCTCGCCGCCGGCCAGCACCGTGCCGCCCAGGTACGCCTGGTAGCCCGGATCGGGGACGATGGTCATGTCCCCCGGCTCCACAAAGGCGAACGGCAGGTGGAAGATCCCTTCCTTGGACCCGATCAGCGGCGCGATCTCCTTCATGGGATCCACCGTCACCCCGAAGCGCGTCCCCATCCACCGGGCGATCTCCTCGCGGAACTCCACCAGGCCCATCTGGAATGCGTAGCGCGAGTTGCCGGGGTCCAGCGCCGCCGCGCGCAGCGCCTCGACCGCGGCCGGGGGCGGCGCCAGGTCGGCGTCGCCGGTGCCCAGGTCGATCACGTCCACCCCGCGCGCCTTGAGGTCGCGCTTGATGCCGGGAACGTCGGTGAGCGGGTACGGCGGAAGCGTGGTGAAGCGGCGGGCCAGCTGCGGCATGGGTCGGCGTCCGGTCAGGCGTGAGTGGGGGTGGATGCGTCGCCGCGGCGCGCGTCCAGCAGCATCCGCGCGACCAGCAGCACCCCGCCGATGGAGATGAAGATGTCGGCGACGTTGAAGATGTACGGGAAGAAGTGGACGTAGATGAAGTCCGTCACCCCGCCGTCCAGCACCCGGTCTCCCAGGTTCCCCAGCGCGCCGCCCAGCACCAGCGCGCCCGCGACGTGAATCCACCGGTCGCGCGACTGGCGGATGATGCTGGCCGTGGCGCCGATGCCGACGAGCGTGAGCACCACCAGCAGCGGCATGCGCCACGGGTGCTCGCCGCCGTTGTTGAACAGCCCCCACGAGATCCCCTCGTTGAAGCTGTGCCGAAAGCTCAGCCAGCCGTCCACGATGGTGAGCTCGGTGCGGATGCGCTGCTGGACCAGCGCCTTGCTGGCCCAGTCCGCCGCCACGATCAGGGCGATGACCAGGGCCATCCAGCGGTTGCGCGATAGCTTCATGCGGCCTGCACAGGGTTGCTGAGGGTTCCTACACCGGGAATCTCCACCTCCACCACGTCGCCCGGCTGCAGGGGGCCTACGCCGGCCGGGGTGCCCGTGGCGATCACGTCGCCCGGCTCCAGCGTCATCACGCCGGAAATGTATTCGATGAGCGTGGGGATGTCGAAGGCCATCTCCGAC
>DASTVC010000649.1:0-5312 GCA_035759295.1 Longimicrobium sp.
CAGAGCGCGGCGTACATCCCGCCGGCGGCGACCAGCTCCTCGTGGCGGCCGGCCTCGACGATGCGGCCGCCCTCCATCACGTAGATGCGGTGGGCATTGCGCACGGTCGACAGGCGGTGCGCGATGGCGATCGTCGTGCGGCCGCGGCTGATGTGCTCCAGCGAGCGCTGGATGGCCGCCTCCGTCTCGTTGTCCACCGCGCTCGTGGCTTCGTCCAGCACCAGGATGGGCGGGTCCTTGAGGATGGCGCGGGCGATGGCGATGCGCTGCCGCTGCCCGCCGCTGAGCTTCTGCCCCCGCTCGCCGACGATGGTCTCGTACCCTTCCGGCAGCGCGGTGACGAAGTCGTGCGCTTCCGCCAGCCGCGAGGCGCGCTCCACCTGCTCGGGCGTGGCATCGAACGAACCGTAGGCGATGTTCTCGCGCACGGTGCCGGGGAACAGGTACACGTCCTGGCTCACCAGCCCGATGGCCCTGCGCAGGTCGGCCAGCCGCACGGTGCGGATGTCGGCGCCATCTACCATCACCCTCCCCGCATCCAGCTCGTACAGCCGCAGCAGCAGCTTTACCAGCGTGCTCTTGCCCGATCCCGTGGGGCCCACGACGGCCACCGTCTCGCCCGCGGGGATGTGGAGGGAGAAGTCGCGCAGGACCGGCTCCCGGCCCCGGTAGGCAAAGGTCACGTCGCGCATCTCCACCTCGCCGCGCACGGTGCCGGCGGGGAGCGCCAGGTGGCCGGGGTGCGCCTCGATGGGCGCGTCCAGCACGCCGAAGATGCGGCGTGTGGACGCCATCGCCCGCTGGTACTGGTCCAGCGTCTCGCCCAGGCGCGTGAGCGGCCAGAGCAGGCGCTGGGTGATGTAGACGAGAAAGGAGTACGTGCCCACCTCCAGCGCGCCGTCCAGCACCTGGAATCCCCCGAACACCAGCGTGCCCGTAAAGCCGATCAGGACCAGGATGCGGATGAGGGGGACGAACGCGGCGCTGTAGCGGATGGCGCGGCCGTTGGCGTCGCGGTACGCCTGGCTGTCGGCCTCCACGCGGCGGATTTCGTGCTTCTCGGCCGCGTACGCCTTGATGGTGGTCACGCCGCCCAGGTTGCTGGCCAGCCGCGCGTTCACCGCGCCCGCCGTTTCGCGCACGGCGGCGTACAGCGGCTCCAGCGTGCGCTGAAAGCGCAGGGATCCCCACACCACGAACGGCATGGGGAGCATGGCCATCCACGCCACCCCGGGCGCCATCACGAAAAAGGCGCCGCCCACCACCAGCACCGTGGTCGCCATCTGGATGATCTCGTTGGCGCCGCGGTCCAGGAACCGCTCCAGCTGGTTCACGTCATCCCCCAGCACCGACATCAGCCCGCCCGTGCTGCGCTCCTCGAAGTACGCCAGATCCAGGTCCTGCAGGTGCGCGTAGCCCTCCAGCCGCAGCTCGTGCTGAACCGTCTGCGCCAGGCTGCGCCACAGCACGCCGTACAGGTACTCGAATAGCGACTCCAGCAGCCACACCACGAAGGTGATGGCGGCCAGGACCACCAGTTGCTGGCGCGGATCGGGAAAGCCCAGGCTGGCGATGAGGGAATCGCCGCCGCGCACCACCACGTCCACCGCCACGCCGATCAGCGCCTCGGGGGCCAGGTCGAACAGCTTGTTGATCACGGAGCACGCCGACGCGGCCCACACCTGCCTGCGGTGCGGCCGCGTCTGGCGAATCAGCCGGCGCAGCGGGTGCGTGTGCTCCGCCACGCCGGCAGGGTTCTCGTCGGTCACGATCGATGGATTCCGGGGATGGGGGCCACCCGTGCCAGCCCCTGCGCATCTTACCATCCGCCGCCGCGCGCGAACAACCGCCCGGCACGGCCAACCATCCGCCGGCGGAATTTCTCCCGGGCGGGTAAACCCGCGGCTGGAAAAGCGAGAAGCCCCGCAAACCACGCGGGACTTCGCGTGCTGCTGGTTTTCGCTCGCGACCGCCCTGGCGACGGAGTGCGGGCCCGGCGCACGCATGCGGATGAAGCCCCGCCGGGCGAGCTCCGCGAGCCCAGGGCGGGGCTTGTGGCAGTTCCAGCCCCGGGCTTTAGCCCGGGGGTCTCCCGCGGGCGACCAAGAAACACCGCGGCGCGCGGCGGGTACGCGGATTGCCCCGGATCCTGCGTCGCCGTTGGGATCCGGATAACCCGCAGTCCCGCACCATCATGCGCATCATCAACCAGGTCCTCCACCGCGCCGGCACGCTGGCGCTGGTGGCGGCGGCCTTCGCGTCCGCGGCCGCGCCACAGCTGGACGCACAGTCGCGCCCGCGGCCCCGGCGCGAGGAGCCCAGTCGCCCCGCCGCGCGTCCGCCCACCACGCGGCCGGCCGACACGCGCCCATCGCAGACACGTCCGCAGCCCCAGCCCGGCAACCCGCTGGCCCGCGTACGTTCGGCGGCGCTGGCGCGCGGCGGCTACGCGGTGGTGGTGGACCTGGACGTGAACCGGCTGTACTTCGCCAGGGGGCGGCGGGTGCTGTGGTCGGCGCCGGTGGGCACGGGAACGGGGCTGCGGGTGGAGCACGACGACGGCGAGTGGGACTTCGCCACGCCCAACGGCACCTTCCACGTCACCTACAAGGACATCGAGCCCGACTGGATCGCGCCTGACTGGTATTTCGTGGAGCACGGGCTGCGCGTGCCGGGGCCGGATTCCGACGCCCGCCGCTTTCCGCGCGGGCTGGGCTCCGCGGCCGTCTTCATCGGCCAGGGGCTGGCCATTCACGGCACCGACAAGCCGGAGCTGCTGGGCCAGCGCGTTTCGCACGGCTGCATTCGCCTGGCCAACGCCGACGCGCTGCGCCTGTTCCACAACGTGCAGGTGGGAACGGAGATCATCATCGTCGGCGGGCGCAACATCACGCCGGCCCCGCCGCCGCGCCCCACCAGCGCCTCCGCGCGCCGCGAGGGCCCGCCTCCGCGCGACCCGCTGATCGTGGAGCTGGAGGGCGAGCACACGTATGACCTGCTGGAGCGGCTGGATGACGAGCTGTTCACCGCCGTGGCGGCCACCGGCGCGTCGAACCGGTGGCACCAGGTGGCCAGCGTGCTGCTGCTGCGCGGCACCAAGGACGATGACGACGACGCGCTTACCGGCGTGCTGTCGCGGGTCACGGAGCTGGGCACCGGCCCGCTGCGCGACGAGTACGCCACCTTTCTCACCGACGCCTTCAACCAGGGTCCCCTGCGCACGCTGGAGGCGATGGCGTCCATGGACCGCGACACGCGCACGGCGGTGGCGCGCGCCATCGTGGAAAGCAGCCTGGGATTGTATCCCGGCGACCCCAACAGCGTCTCCGCGCCCTGGCCCACGCGCCGCGCCCCCCGCACCGCCGTCCGCCGCAACGCCCAGCGCGCCTGGGACGCCCTGCAGACCGCCGAGGGCGCCTACCGCGAGCGCGCGGGGCTGGCGTCGAGGTAGCCCGGGCTCCGCAAGAGCGATTCAAATCGCGGCAACGACGTCACGCTGTCCGCCTTCCCGGACAAGGAATCACGAAAGCCCCGCAGCGATGCGGGGCTTTCTGTGTTTCGACCGCGGAAGAAAACGCTCAGGAGCGCTTCGGCGGATCCTGAGCGGGCCCCCTCCGGGCAAGCACCACTCGCCCCCCTCCCCCGAAACTGCCGGGGGAGGTTGATGTCGGGCAGGGTCCTTCCGATTACGAATCGCATCACGCTGGCGTCCGACGCGGCCCCCTCTCCCGGCCTCTCCCCCGCAAACAGCGCGGGAGAGAGGTGACGCGGAGGGAACGTCAGGAGCGCGTCGACAAGGCCGACGTGAAATCAGCCTGCCGAAGCGCTATCGAATTCTCCCCTTTCTCCCGCGCAGCGGGGCAGAGGGGCCGGGGGAGAGGGGGCCTCTCCGGCGCCAGCGTGATGTTGTTCGAAGCGCTTGGCCCGCACGACATTCCCGTGCACACAAAAAACCCGCGGCGAGCCAGGTGCTCGCCGCGGGTTTTCGTCGCTGGTCAGGCTGATCCGCTGCCGCCGATGCGTCGCCGCTCAGCTCTTGGCGGGCGGGGACTCCACGCGCGGAACGGTCTGCAGGTACAGCCAGAGGGCGTGCAGCTCGTCGTCCGTGTGGCGCGACATGGAGCGCCAGGGCATGAAGTCCTGCAGCTTGCTGCCGTCGGGTCGCATGCCCGTGCGAATCACGCGCGTGAAGTCCGCCTCGCTCCAGCGGCCAATGGCGCCGGCCGGGGTGATGTTGGCGGAGGCCGGCTCGCCCGGCGCGTGGCCGGGGGCGCCCGCCAGGTTGGGCCCGTGGCAGCCGCGGCAGCCGCCCACGCTCACCAGGTACTCGCCGTATTCGCGCGTGGGCCCCACCGGCGGCACATGGGTGCGCGACGCAGGCGGCGTGCTGTGGTCGATGCGCGCCGCGGGGATCAGCGGCACGCCGAAGGTCACCAGGCCACGGCCGATCGGCCCAAGCTTCGTCTTCGGCAGCTCGCGGTCAACCGGGGGGAGCGAGCGCAGGTAGGCGATGATGGCCGCGACGTCCGCGTCGCCCAGGTACTGGTACTCGTCAGACGGCATGATCACCAGGCCGCGGCCGTTGCTGCGCACGCCGTGGCGAATGGCCGTCTCCAGCTGCGCGTCGGTGTAGCCGGCCAGCACGCCGCCCTTGCCGGCGGTCAGGTTGCTTGCGCTCACCGTCCCCATGGGGCCCGGCTCGATGAAGATCTGGCCGCCCAGGTCCGCCGTGTGGCAGTCGGTGCACTTGGCCACCGCCGTCACCAGGTGCTCGCCCCGCGCGATCTGGGCGGGATCCTTCGTAACGCTCAGCGAAGACGCGACCGTCGACACCTCGTACGTCTTGCGCATCCGCGCCTCGCTGACGCCAAAGATCACGGCGACCACGAGGATGATGAGCGAAACGAGGCCGAGCGCGATGCGCTTGATCCACTTCATGAGAATGCTCCAGGATTGTGCGAACGGGCGGGGGCACGCGGCGGATCGCCGGGCCGGACTGCGGAAGCGGACGCGCGAGGGATACTGCTACGCCGCCAGGAGGCACAGGATAATCAGATGTCGCACACGCGTCAAGAAAAATCTGACAGCCGCCGCGGCCCCGGCTCCGCATCCATCCACCTGGCGTCAGCGCGTTTGCGTCGCGATCCGAGGCCCCGGTACTCGCACCTCCCCCACACGCGGGAGAGAGTGTGCAATGCCCCCGTTTGCTGTACCAGTAGCTATGGGAGTGTTGTTAGGACTTGAACTGCTTCCTGACCTATGTCCATTGTGGAAGGATGAGGGCGGAGCGCCGTAGGCGCGGAGCCCTCATC
>DASTVC010000650.1:0-6062 GCA_035759295.1 Longimicrobium sp.
GGGCGTAGGACGAGGAGAGCAGGCGGCCCTTCAATCCCTCGTAGTCGAACACCTGCGCGCTGGGCACCACGCGGCGCGCGTAGCCCGCGCCCAGCGCGAGGCGGAGCGACTCGTCGGTCACGTTCTCGTGGTTCACGCTCGCGTAGTCGGTGCCGTGCTCGTGCAGCAGCGCCTCGTACGCGCGGAGAAAGGGCGTGCTGTCCGTCTGCCGCGTGTTCCACAGCAGCACCATCCACCCCCCGGGCCTCAGGATGCGCCGCCACTCCGCCCCCACCGCCGCGGGATCGAACCAGTGGAAGGCCTGCGCGGCCACCACGTAGTCCACGCTCGCATCCGGCAGCGTCGTCGCCTCCGCGCTCCCGGCGACGGAGTGGAAGCGCGCGTCGCCGCCCAGCATGGCCTCCGCCGCGGCGCGCATCTCCGCGTTGGGCTCCACCGCGTACACGGGGTGCCCGGCGTCCAGAAAGAGCTTCGCCGAGATCCCCGTCCCCGATCCCACGTCCGCGATCACGTGCGCCGGCGCCAGCCCCGTCTCCGCGCGCAGCACGTCCAGCACCTGCGCGGGGTAGCCTGGGCGGTAGCGGACGTAGTTCTCCACCCGGTCGGAAAAGCGCGTGGTCGCGTCGGCGCTGGGCATCGTTCTGCTCCTGTCGATCGATCGAGAGCTCAGTCGCGGATGGGCACCAGGGCGAACGCGGCGAGCAGCATCCCCAGTCCCACCAGGTAGGGGATGGGGCTGCCCATCAGCATGTAATGCACGGCCCCGAACAGGGCGGTGGACTCACCCAGCGCCCAGGCGATCACGTTGAAGGTGACCCGCCGCTGGCGGACCGGTTCGGCGGCGTGCCGCCGCTGAAAGTACAGGATCCCCGCCATCGCGCCGATCAGGTACACGATGTTCACCATCAGCAGCGGCTGGGCCATCTCCGGCGCGCGCGGCGGGTTGCCCTGCACCATCACCGACACGATGGCGCCGAACACCACCACGCCCATCAGCAGCGACAGGCGGATGAGCCGCAGCGTCGTGGGCGGGGCGCCGGGGTGCGGGGACTGCGGATCGCGGTCGGTCATGTGAAGGAGCGGGTGGGAAGGATGCGGGGCCGCGGAGATCGGGTCTCCGCGGCCCGTCCAGCGCGGAAGATCAGCCGGCGGGGATGGCGAACATCCCCGCGTCCAGCGCGTCGTTGGCGCGGATGTCGGAATACACCTCGTGGAACACGCGGCGGCCGCCCACCAGGATCTCCACCTCGGGCGCGATCCATCCGCCCTGCAGCGGCTCGTAGCGGCGGAACCAGATGTGCTGCATCACCCCCGGCTGGGTGGGCGCGGGGTCCAGCAGCCGCATGAACAGCAGCCGCTCCGCCTCGATCGCCACCTGCTTGCTGGTGGTGTCGCCCCGCTCCGCGCCGATCACGTAGACGGGGGTGCCCTCCAGCGTGTCGCGGTGAAAGCGCGACACGTCGAAGCCCTGCCGCCGAAGCTGGTCCAGCGTGCGCTCCGGCGCCTGCCGGTACACGTCGAAGCCCACCGTCATCAGCGGGTTCATGCGGTCGCTGCGGCGCACCACGCGGCCGTGCTGCAGCGAGTACGCGCTGTCGCGGGCAAAGATGGCCACGCGCCCCTCCGCCGGCTCGCCCATCTCGATGCGCAGCCGCCCCGGGATGGCCGCCCACTCGCGCCAGATCTCCGTGTGCGTGGAGTCGGGGAAGGTGCGCGTGGTGGCCTGCGTAAAGCTGAGCGTCTGGTACCAGCTGCCGGCGTAGCGGTCGTGCATGGCCTGCACGAGCGATTCGGTGCTGGTGATGGACGGGCCGCTGGGCGCCGCGGTGGCGCAGCCGGCCAGCCCCAGCGCCGACAGTGCGGTGAGCGCGCGGAAGGTTCGCGTCATTGGAATCGAGAGCGTGCGGAGGTGGATCGCCGTTCGCGCCCGAAGCTAATCGGGGCGGGCAGCCTGCGCGAGATCCCCTCCCCGGCAAGCTGCGGCCGGAGAGGGGGAGAACGGAATCGGCCCCGCTTCGGAGAGAAGAGCGGGTCTACTCGGCGACGACGGGGGCGATGCGCTCGCGGTCGGTGTCGATGGCGCGCTCCACCCACAGCACCTGGATGAGGGTCCACGTCAGCATCACCAGCGGCATCGCCAGCAGAATCCCCAGGAACCCGAACAGGCTGCCGAACAGCACCAGCCCGAACAGGGTGACGAACGGGTGCACCTCCGCGTTGTGCGACATGGCCCACGGAGTGATGAGGTTCGCCTCGATCTGCTGGATGGCGAGCGCCGCGATCCCCACCCACATGGCCTTCTGCGGATCGTCCAGGAAGGCGACCAGCACCGCGGTGAGCCCGCCGATCCACGGACCGAACAGCGGGATGAACTCCATCACCCCGTTGAACACCCCCAGCGCCACCGCGTTGGGCACCCCGATGATCATGAACGCCGCCACGCTCAGCACCGTCACCCCCAGCATGGCCGTCGCCGTGCCCTTGGCCCAGCCGATCAGCCGGTCGCCCAGCAGCTGAAAGATGCGGTACCACGCCAGGCGCACCCCGTCCGGCAGCACGCGCATGATGGGGGTCAGCAGGCGGTCGTTGGGGCTGGCCAGCGCGAACAGGCCACCAAAGAACAGGATCAGCGGGGTGAACAGGATTTCCGCCAGGGTCGCCGCGCGCCCCATCATCCCCGATCCGCCGCCTCCGCCGCCACCCATGCTGGCGGGATCGGGAAGGTTCACCTTCATCCCCGTGGCCTCGCGGATCTGCGCCTCCCAGCGGGCGATCTGTTCTTCCAGCGCCGGTCCCGTCTGCACGATGCCGCGCGTCTGCTCGATGAGCAGCGGCATCCCCACGGCCAGCGCGGCCACCACGGTTCCCACGACCACCAGCCCCACGATGGCCGCCACCCACTTCCGCTTGATGGGCAGCCGTCCCTGCAGGGCGTTCAGCACCACCGCCAGGATGGCCGCCGCATAGCCCAGCAGAAAGACGTGGGTAAGGTCGTCCCAGTATTTGTAGAGCAGCAGGAGGAGAAAGGCCAGGCCCGCGGTACGGTACAGGTGCTCCGGGCGCAGCCGCTCCAACGCACCGGTGTGCGGCGCGGCCACGGCGTCCGCGGGAACGCGCGGCTCGGCCTGTTCTTCGGGGGAGTGCTTGGCCATCCGGATCCGATCCGTCGGGGGAAGACGCTCGTTTTTGGCTCCCCACCGGGCAAGGAGCGCACCATCTTCCCGCCCCGCCCCTCTCCGGCGGACAAAAAGCGGCCCCGGAGGTGGAGTCCGGGGCCGCTTGCGTCACAGGTCGCGGATGCCGCTGGGGCCGGGCGGACGCTGGCCGGGCGGGTAGCGCGTATCGGCGTCGAACTCGGCGTTCAGCACGCGGCGCATCCACGCGCGCACCGCCGCGGCCTGCTCGGGAAGCTCGTCGGGGTGACGCTCCGCCAGCGCAAAGATGCGGTCCAGCACCTCCTCTGCCTCCTCGCGGTCTGGAGGGAGCAGCATCTTGAGCGGCGCCAGCGCGCGCGGTCTTCCGTCCACCGTCGTCTCCCGTACGTAGCCGCTGGGGTGGAGTGCCAGGAACTCCTCGCCCATCCGCTCGCGCTGGCGCGGGTGCGGCTGCGCGGTGAGTCCTGTGACGAACTTGCGCAGCGTCTCAGGTGCCGTCCCCAGCCGGTTTGCCAGCGGGCGGTAGCCGTGCAGCCGCGCCTGCGCGCCCATGAAGTCGCGCAGCACCTCGTGGGGGACCAGGTTGGGGCTGCGCGTGAACGCCGGGTCCGCACCGCCGCCCGGGGCCTCGCGTGGTGGGTCGTGCTCCGAATCCATGCCCCATCATAGAAAACGGGGATGGAGAGGTCAAGGCGTGAAGTAAACAAAGGGACACGCCGCATCCCCGGCGACGGGTGGCGGACGGGCGAATTCGGGAACCCGGACGCCAAGTTGTTGTATTCAAGCACGTTGCGCCGCGGCCGGCACGTCTGCCCGGGCCGCGGCTTCCGTTTGGGGCGGAGGGGCTCTGTTGATGACGACGATCGATCAGGACTACCTGGTGCGCGCCACCGCGCTGGACGAGCGGGTGCGGGCCTTTGCGCTCAACGCCACCGGCGTCGTGCGCGAGCTGCAGCGCCGGCACGATACGCACCCCGCGGTGACCGCGGCGCTGGGGCGCACGGCCATGGGCGCGCTGCTCCTGTCCGCCGCCACGCTCAAGGAAGAGGACCAGGTGCTTACCGTCGACGTGCGCGGCGACGGGCCGGTGCGGCGCGTGCTGGCCACCGCCACCGGCCGCGGCGAGGTGCGCGGCCTCGTGGGCAACCCGCACGCGCACGCGGAGAGCCGCAACGGCAAGCTGAACGTGGGCGGTGTGGTGGGCACCGAGGGCTACCTGGCCGTGACCCGCGACCTGGGGATGAAGGAGACGTACCGCGGCATGGTGGAGCTGATCTCCGGCGAGATCGGCGAAGACCTGGCGTACTACATGGCCAAGAGCGAGCAGACGCCTTCGGCCGTGGGCATCGGCGTGTTTGTGCTCCCGGACCTGAGCGTCGAGGCGGCCGGCGGGTACCTTGTGCAGCTCCTCCCCGGCCTGTCGGACGAGGAGATCACGGCCATCGAGCAGCGCATCGGCGAGCTGCCGCACCCTACCGCACTGCTGCGCGAGGGCCTTACCCCGGAGCAGATCCTGGAGCGTATCTTCCCCGAGGGCTTTACCTTCGGCGACCGGCAGCCCGTCTCGTTCCACTGCCCCTGCTCGCGCGAGCGGTTCGAGTCCGCCATCGTGAGCCTGGGTCCGGACGAGGTGCGGCGCATCATCGAGGAAGAGGAGCAGCCGTTCACCGAGGTGGTGTGCCACTTCTGCAACGAGGCCTACCACTTCTCCCCCGACCAGATGCAGGCCATCCTCGACGCCGCGCGCTGAGCCTCATCAGGTAAAAACGCGCATCGGTGGATGAGGATCGCGCGCGGGCCGGCTCCTGGACGGGGGCCGGCCCGCTGCGCGTCCGTGGCCGATCCGGAGCATTCGCTGCGCCGCTCCCTCATGCCTCGGTGCTGGCGGAGGGTTCTCAAGATCGCGCATCAGGTGGTGTGGGCCCCTTGCATCAATGCGTTGCGGAAGCCCATCCACCGATACGCATCCCCCTCAAAAAATGCGGATGGCCCTCTACCGCAGTCCACCTTTCCTCTCGTTCCCGACACCCCCAGGGATCGTGCCTCGTCGACTGCCGCGCCGTGCCTCCGCTCACTACGGATTACGGCTTCGGAACGCGAGCCTGGAGGAAACGGCACGAGCAAACTCTGTTGACTCTGCTAACTCTGCGTGAGGCCCAGTTCTTTTGCGGATTGCAGGATCTCAGGATGCCTGCGCCGATGCGGCGGCGTCCCCCGCGTGCCGCTTGCCGCGGGTAAGGAACACCAGCACCAGCGACGCGATGGCCAGGATGATGGAGCTCATCCCCTCCACCTGGCTCCCCTCGTGCACCAGGAAGATGCCGCCGCACAGCGCCGTCATTGCGATGGCGAAGCCCGCCGCCAGGCCCAGCTCCGACAATCGCATCGCGCCCCGCTGCATCCCCCGCCGGTGGTCGCTCTCTCGCTCCGCGATGCCCACCAGGCGGTCCGCGAGCCCCGGCAGTGCCCGTTCGTACTTCGCCAGCACGTCCGGGGGTGGAATGGGCCCGATGAACGCCGTGGCGGTGGCGAACGTGAGGCCGGCGGGGAAAGCGCGCCTGTGACGCAAAATGGCCGGGTCACTCAGTGACCCGGCCATTTCTTCGCTTTGGGGAGCGGTCGCGACTGCCGCGCTATTCCTCTTCGCCGGCTTCGGAGGCATGGACGCTCTCTTCGGCGAAGTGAAGGGCGACCATCCAGTCGCCCCGGATGGCCTCGGCGTCGGCCTCGAGGCCGCCCCAGTCCTTTTCGGCGAGCAGCACGCCGCCAATGTCGAGCGCGTGCGCCGCGCCCCACAGAAGGCTGCGTACCGCGTTGCGCCCGCTGCTTGCCACGGAGGAGATGCTCATTGTGCAAACCGCCTTTCCCGAAGGGTGAACGCTGCGGGAAAAACGATGCACACTTGGT
>DASTVC010000651.1:0-8639 GCA_035759295.1 Longimicrobium sp.
GTCAGCATTCCCGTGGGGCTGCTTACGCCTCACTCGGGGGGAGGACGGAAGATGATGATGGAACGGCGTCAGCACCGTAAGGAGTTGTCAACGATCCTCCCGGTCTGAACTGTAAACGATCATTCCGGTTGCTCAGGGGTGACGGGGTGAAACGCTGTCATTCTGAGGCCCGGCGGCACAGCCCTGGCGGGATGTACAGGTGGTCGCAGGGCCGAAGAATCCAGCATCGGATCGGCAGAGGGTGGACGCGGCAGCCCCGCACCGAGGCCGCGGCTACCACGGAGCCCGACAGAGCCGGTGGCCGACGGATCGGAGCTCGAGAAGCGCATCGAACTGGCGCCCGCGGTGTGCCCCTCCCCCGACCCCTCCCCGTTCGTTCCTCACGGAGAGGGGAGAATTCGATCGCGCACCGAAGGATCTGTTCGCATTCAACCTCCCCCGGCAGTTTCGGGGGAGGTGGGCCGGTGGTGGCGGCCCGGAGGGGGCCTGCGCGGGGCCTGTCGGAGCGCCCAAACCCTCGGCAACCCCAACCTCCCCCAGTCTTTTTTGGGGGAGGTGCGAGCCTAAGCGAGCGGAGGGGGCGCCCCGGGGTCGCGCTGTCCTGGCTTCTTGAGCAACATCTTCCGAATCCGGATCATCCATGAAGTACGTCAGCACACGCGACGCGAGCCATCGCGCGACGCTCTCGGAGGCGGTGCAGCGGGGGCTGGCGCCGGACGGCGGACTGTACGTCCCGGAGCACTTTCCTTCCCTGTCGCCCGATGCGCTCGCGGGCGCGCAGACGCTGGCGGAGGTTGCCGCGCGGCTGCTGGCGCCCTTCTTTGCGGGCGACCCGCTGGAGGACGCGCTGGACGAGATCTGCCGCGAGGCCTTCGACTTTCCCGTCCCGCTCAAGGAGCTGCGCGACGGGACCGCCGTGCTGGAGCTGTTCCACGGCCCCACCGCGGCGTTCAAGGACGTCGGCGCGCGCTTTCTGGCCGGCGTGCTGTCCCGCGCGCGCGGTGAGGACGCGCGTCCGCTCACCATCCTGGTTGCCACCTCCGGCGACACCGGCGGCGCCGTGGCGGCGGCGTTCCACGGGAGGCCGGGCGTGGAGGTCGCCGTCCTGTATCCCGCGGGGATGGTCTCGCCGCGGCAGGAGAAGCAGCTGACCACGTGGGGCGGCAACGTGCGCGCCTTCGCCGTCCGCGGCGACTTCGACGCGTGCCAGCGGCTGGTGAAGGCGGCCATGGCGGATGACGAGCTGCGCGCCGCGCGCCGCCTGTCGTCCGCCAACAGCATCAGCATCGGGCGTCTGCTGCCGCAGATGGCGTACTACGCGTGGGCGTCGACCGAGTGGATGCGCCGCCACGGAGAAGCAGCCGGGTTCATCGTCCCCACCGGCAACCTGGGGAACGCGGCGGCGGCCATGTGGGCGCGGCGCGTGGGGATGCCCGTCCGCGAGGTGGTGCTGGCGACCAACGCGAATCCCCCCATCACCGCCTTCACCGGCGGCGCGGAGTGGGCGCCGCGGCCGACGGTGAACACGCTGGCGACGGCGATGGACGTGGGGAATCCCAGCAACATGGAGCGCGTCCTTCACCTGTTCGGCGGCCAGGACGCGGCCCGCGATGCCCTGCGCGCCGAGCGCGTGACGGACGACGAGATCCGCGCCGTGATCCGCGACGGCGTCGCATCGTGGGGCGAGGTGTGGGACCCGCACACCGCCACCGCCGTCGCCGTGCGCGAGCGGCTGCGGGGCAAGGGGTGGATCATCGTATCCACCGCCCACCCCGCCAAGTTCGAGGCCATCGTGGAGCCGCTCGTCGGCCGCGAGGTACCCGTCCCCCCCGAGCTCCAGGCGCTCCTCGACCGCCCTTCCGTCGTCACGGAGATCGATCCGACGCTCGAGGCGTTCCGGGAAGCGCTCGATTGAACACCGAAGGATCGGGGCCCGACGAAGGCGATGACGCTGGCGCCCGAAAGAGCGCCCCTTTACTCGCTCAGGCTCGCACCTCCCCCCAAAAACCCTGGGGGAGGTGGACTTCGATCCCGCTTCGACAAGGTGCGTCGCGCCTCCCTCCCCCGCGCAGTTTGCGGGGGAGGGCCGGGGAGGGGGGCGCCCACCATCCCGCGCCAGTCCAATCGAAGCGCCCGCTTTCTGCCGTTCGTTCGCGCCCGCGGCCCTTCGTCCCATCCTGCTCGTTCGGGATGGATGCGCGGCTTCATCTTGCCTGCGGGATCCGCGCGTGGCGAAACCCCTTGTCCGCGGCGGATCCCGATCACACGAACCCGGGGTTTGGCGATGAAGAAGCTGACGCTGAACCTGGATGCATTGTCGGTGGCTTCGTTCGAGACCGCGCAGCGCATCCAGGAAAAGGGAACGGCGAGGGGCCGTTGGGAAGGATGGAGCGACATGTCCGTCTGCCCCACCACCACCCCGAGCGACTGCCGGCCCTGCTACTGATCCCGCGGTAGAAAGACAGGGTACGATCGCGGCGGCACGGCTCCATGCCGTGCCGCCGCGCTGCATTTCCCCCCTGGCCAGCCGCGATCCAAGAAACGATCGTCCCTTGTCACCTTATCACCTCGTCACCTCGTCACCTGTTCCAGCGTCGATCAAAGCTTTGTCCATCTTGCACCGCCCGCGCCGCGCGCCGTAGAGTTGCGGCGTACGTTTCCGTATCCAGTGAATCGAACAGATGCACGTTTACGGGCTGGACCACGTGCAGCTCGCCATGCCCCGCGGCGCCGAAGCGCAGGCGCGTGCCTTCTACGCCGGCGTGCTGGGGCTGGACGAGGTGGCCAAACCGCCCAACCGGGCCGCGCGCGGCGGCGCGTGGTTCAGCGGCGGAACCCTGCGCCTGCACCTGGGCGTGGAAGACGACTTTCGTCCCGCGCGCAAGGCGCACCCGGCGCTGCTGGTGCAGGGGCTGGCCCAGCTCGCTGCCCGCTGCGAGGCGCACGGCCACCCCGTGATCCGCGACAAGCCGCACGACGGGTTCGACAGCGTGTACGTGGACGACCCGTTCGGCAATCGCATCGAGCTGATGGAGCGGCTGGGATGAATCAGCAAGTGCCTGGTACCGGGCATCGAATCGCCTGACCCCACGCACTCGCACTTGCACTCGGCACTCGGCGAATCCATCTGTTCAACGCCGCATGCCCCGTATCTTGCAGGCAATCTGGATTTTTCTGACACGCCAGTCCGGTCCGGTGACGTTTGAGTGATCCAGGCGATCCGCGACAAATGCAGCACGGCACCCCCGGAAACGGCGGCGCGGCCGGCGCATCCCTCACACACGGCGAGGTCCCGTTCCGCCTGCTGGTGGAGAGCGTCCGCGACTACGCCATCTTCATGCTGGACCCCGAAGGCTACATCCGCAGCTGGAACACCGGGGCCCGGCACATCAAGGGATACACGGCCCAGGAGATCATCGGCCAGCACTTCTCCATCTTCTATACCGCCGACGCGCTGGAGCGGCGGCACCCCTGGTACGAGCTGGAGGTGGCGGAGCGGGAGGGGCGGTTCGAGGAAGAGGGGTGGCGCCTGCGCAAGGACGGCACGCGCTTCTGGGCCAACGTGGTCATTACCGCCGTCCGGGACGAGACGGGGACCCTGGTGGGCTTCGCCAAGGTCACGCGCGACCTTACCGAGCGGCAGTCGCTGCGCGCCGACCACGAGCGGCTGCGGCTGCTGGTGGACAGCGTGCAGGACTACGCCATCTTCCTGCTGGACTCCGACGGGCACATCCTGACCTGGAACCGCGGCGCCGAGCGCATCAAGGGATACACCCCGCGCGAGATCATCGGCCAGCACTTCTCCATCTTCTACACGGCCGACGCAAAGGCGCGCCGGCACCCGGAGTTCGAGCTGCAGGTGGCGGCGCGCGACGGGCGCTACGAGGAAGAGGGGTGGCGGCTGCGCAAGGACGGCTCTCGCTTCTGGGCCAACGTGGTGATCACCGCCCTGCGCAATCCGCGGGGGGACCTGGTCGGCTTCGCCAAGATCACCCGCGACCTGACCGCGCGAAAGCAGGCGGAAGAGTCGCTGCGGCAGAACGAGGAGCGCCTCACCCGCATTGTCGCCAGCGCCACCGACGCCATCATCTCCACCGACGACGAGGGCCGCATCCTGGTCTTCAACCGCGCGGCCGAACGGCTGTTCGGCGCGCAGGCGGACGAGGCCATCGGCGGCCTGCTGGACCGCTTCATCCCCGCGACCGTCCTGCCGCTGGTTCCCGCGCAGGCGCGGCACGCCGGCGACACGCCCGTCACCGTGCAGAGCATGCCCGGCACCCTCCCCGCCCTGCGCGCCGACGGCACCCCCGTCCCCATCGAAGCCACCGTCTCGCAGGCCATGGTGGGCGGGCAGATCGTCTTTACCGTCGTTCTGCGCGACGTGACGGAGCGGCTGCGGGCCGAGGAGGAGCGGGCCCGGGCGCTGGCGCAGGCGGAAGAAGCGCGCGTCGCGGCCGAGGAGGCCCGTGTCGCGGCCGAGGAGGCCAACCTCACCAAGAGCGGCTTCATGGCCACCATGAGCCACGAGCTGCGCACGCCGCTCAACGCCATGCTGGGCTACACCGACCTGCTGCTGATGGGCGTACCCGAGCCTCTCCCCGCCGGGTCGGTGGGCTACGTGGAGCGGCTGCGGCTGAGCGCCCGGCACCTGCTGCAGCTGATCGAGGAGATGCTCTCCTTCGCGCGCCTGGAGGCGGGGAAGGAAGAGGTCGATCTGCAGCCCGTGGCGCTGGCCGACGTGCTGCGTGAGGTGGCCGCCATCGTCGAGCCGCTGGCCGAGGGCAAGGGCATCCTCTTTCGCACGGAGGTGCACGACGCGCCCGACACGCTGCGCACCGACCCGCGCAAGCTGCGGCAGGTGCTGCTCAACCTGCTGGGGAACGCCGTCAAGTTCACCGAAGAGGGCCACGTGGAGCTGCGGGTGGCGCGCGCCGAGGGCCGCCTGGTGTTCCGCGTGGCCGACACCGGCGTCGGCATCCCCCCGGAGCACCTGGCGCGGCTGTTCGAGGCGTTCTGGCAGGGCGACGGCACCCTGAACCGCACCGCGGAGGGCACCGGCCTGGGCCTGGCCATCGCCGAGCGCTACGTGCGCATGCTGGGCGGCGAGATCCAGGTGCGCAGCGTGGTCGGCGAGGGGAGCACGTTTACGGTGATGCTGCCGGTGGAGTGAACGGGTGAACGGGTGAACGGGTGACGGGGTGACCCCGAATCCTCAGAACCAGCAGGGATGGACAATACCTGTCATTCTGAGGAAGGCGCGCTCCACGAGCTCACGGAAACGCACGGCAGCCCGTGCGCCGACCGAAGGATCTTATCCGAAGCGAGACGCCGCTTTTTGCCCCACCTGGCATCCTGAGAGAGGCGCCCCCTCCACGCGTCCGGAAACGCACAGCAGCCCGTGCGCCGACCGAAGGATCTTTATCCGAAGCGCGACGGAGCCTGCCCAACGGTTCGCCTACAGCGCCCGCATCATCCGCTCGAGCCATTGCGCCTGGGTCAGGCTCATGCGCTGGGGGAGGATGCGGAGAGCCCCGGCACCGCACGGATGCCGGGGCCCTGCATCGTCTCCGCTCCAAGCCGCTTCTTCCGGCCGCGCGCCTACTTCTTCTTGCGGTTGCGCTTGCGGGCCGCCTTTTCCGCTTTACGCCGCTGCTTCGTCTTCGCCGAGGCGCGGGGAGTGGCGCCGGGAGCCGCGAACACGGGGGGAGGGGTGATGCGGTCCGGGATCAGCCCCAGGTCCACCTGCACGTCTTCCCAGTCGCCGTTCACGTCCAGCGCCACGGCGTTGGCCGCGAACGCCGCCTGCATCAGCGGCGCGGCCTCCGTCTCCTGCAGGTCTACCAGGCCGCTGACGAGGAAGGCGTTCAGCTCGCGACCCTGGTCCTTCCAGTCCTCCAGCTGCTTGACCATCAGCGCCGCCGCTTCGTCCCGCCGTTCCGGATACTCGATGCCGGTGGTCACGATCACCTGCGTGGCCGCGATCCGCAGCTCCTCGTCCGCCCCGTCGTCAAACAGCAGCATCGTGGCACCCGGAAGCGCCGCCGGGCCGATCATCCCCAGCACCAGCGGCACCTCCCGGAACACCCAGTCGCTCGCCAGCGCGCGCCGAAGCAGGGCCAGCAGCGGCTCCGCGGCGGCCGAGGCGCGCAGCTGCCCCAGCGCGCGCCACGCGTGCACCGGCGCCCACCCCGCGGGGTCGCGCTCCTCCGCCGCGTGCAGCGCGGGGTCCGCAGCCATGCGGATGAGCGCGGGGACGTGCCGGTCCTCCAGCCCCAGCAGGCGGTAGTCCGGCCACGTGCGGCGCCGAGCCGGCTCCGCGCCCAGCCTCAGGAGCCGGTCCACGGGAGGAAGATAGGTCACGCGGGTCCGGGGTAAGGGTCGGTGGATGACGAAATGCCCGTTCGGCGCGACAAGCTGCCATCCCCGCCCCCGCGCCGCAATCGCCCTCTTCTATCACCCGTCTTGACGCGTCGGAGATTTCCGACATATTGGGAGCCATGCCTGTCACCGACGTCTTCGGCGCGCTCGCCAACCCGGTGCGGCGGCGCATTCTGGAGCTGCTGCGCGCGGGGCCCCGCGCGGCCGGCGAGATCGCGGCGCAGTTCGACCTGCAGCGCCCGGCGGTCTCCGAGCACCTGCAGGTTCTCCGCGCCGCCGGGCTGGTCACCGAAGAGATCCGCGGCCGTCTGCGCATCTACCAGCTCGACCTGGGGGCGCTCTCGGAGCTGAGCGCGTGGCTCCGGCCCTTTGAACTTTACTGGCAGGAGCGGCTTCGCGCCCTGCACCAAACCCTGGACGACGAGCTCTCATGACCCAGCCCGGCACGGTTCACGTCACCCGCCTCATCCCCCATCCGCCCTCGCGCGTCTGGGCCGCCCTCACCGATCCCGCGCTGCATGCAAAGTGGTGGGCGGCGGGGGACGTGCGCCCGGTCGTGGGGCACCGCTTTACCCTCGACATGGGTGCCTGGGGCACGCAGCCGTGCGAGGTCCTGGCGGTGGAGCCCGAGCGGCTGCTCACGTACTCGTTCGCGGCGGGAACGCTGGATTCTACCGTGACCTGGCGCCTGCACCCCGAGGGCGAGGGAACCCGGCTCTCGCTGGAGCACGCCGGGTTCGACCTCGATTCTCCCCTGGGGAGGACCGCGTACGAAGGGATGGGACGCGGCTGGCCGGGTGTCGTGGGGCGGATCGACACCGTGCTGCAGGCCGGGTAGCGTTCTCCGCGTGGCGCGACGTGATCCGGATGCCGGCCGAGATGAATCCTGAAACTTTTGATCCGGGATTCCGTTGGATATTCCAGCGCCGACCGCGCATGTCCGGCGATGAAAGCCGGAGGCGGATCGGTGGCTTCGTACCCAATCGAACGATGCACACCCTGCAGGCCACCCGCTGGGAATACGTCACCCTCAAGCTGGACGTCGACCGCTTTGTGCTGGGCCCCCGGATCGAGCCGGGGGACGTGAGCCAGCACCTGAACCGGTTCGGCGAAGACGGGTGGGAGCTGGTCAGCATGATCGACGTGAACGCCGGAGAAGGCCGCACCTGCGACCTGGTAGCCGTCTTCAAACGCCCCGCCGCCGCGTAACCGGCGGGATGATGATCGGATAACACGAGACGGGCGCCTCTGCAGGGGCGCCCGTCCCGCGTTTGTGCCGATGGTGTGGTGCCCGCGTGCACCCACGTTTATTTTGACCTTCCCGGCACGCATCCCCCCGCCGGAATCCAACTCCCCCGAGTTTCCGATGACGGACGAGCAGCCTTCCGAGATTCCGCTCCCCGATGGTGAGGAGCAGACCGGCCCCGCGGAGCAGGCGTCGATCTACGCCAGCCTTTCGAGGCGCGCCGCCGCCGTCGCGCGGCGGCTGACGGACGACGCCGGCCGTGCCGCCACGCTCGGCCGCGACACCGTTGCCGGGGTGGGCGGCCGCGCCGCGACCCTCGGGCGCGACGCGTTCGCGGAAGTCGGCGAACGTGCACAGCGGATGTGGGCGGCGGAGGACCCGGCGACGATCCTCGCCTCACCGGCGTTCTCTCCCTTTCCCGGCGGCGGCCCCCCACCGGAGATGCTGAGCATCGCCTGGCGTGCGGACGCGCTGGTCGGGCTTTCGGCCATGGGCGTGACCGTCTGGGAGCGGGAGATCGTCACCGTCACCCGCTCGGTGTTCCACGACGGCCTTCGCCACCAGGAGCTCAGCCGCCGGCTGTTCGGCAGCGACTACGACGCGATCCACCGCTGGATCGACACCGTGCCGGGAAGCGGCATCCGCGGCGGCGGGATCGTCCACCGGCTGCAGCATGGGCACGACCTCGCGGCCGCGCAGGCGCTGTACGAGCAGCACGGTCTGTCTGGGCTGCTGGTGTGGATGCAGCACGTGGGGCAGGACCTCGCCACGCCCACCGGCATCCCGATCCCCATGGGCGGAGCCGGGTTCGCCGACTGGCTGGTGCAGGCGGGGCACGCCACGCCCGGCAAGGCCGCGCTGATGCTCTCCTTCAACGCCGCCGAGCTTGCCGCGTCCGTGCTGGGCGGCGCGTTCGCCCTGCGGCTGGCGGCGCTTGCCGCCGAGCTGCGGCGTCAGCGTCAGGTTGCGCGGCGGTGTGCGGCCGCCCGCGAGGCTTGGTCGCGCGGAGACCTGG
>DASTVC010000652.1:0-8393 GCA_035759295.1 Longimicrobium sp.
CAGGCGACGTCGCGGCGCGGGGAAACAGCACCGGGTTCGAGACCACGAGCGGCAGGTGGATCGTCTCCTCGTAGGTGTTGAAGGCCTTCTGGCGCAGCCCGCCGTGCGCCAGCCCCATCTCGCCGTGGTCGGCGGTGCGGATGACGACGGTGTCGTCCAGCAGCCCCGTGGCTTCGAGCGTGTCGAGCACGTTCACCAGGTACGCGTCCGACGCCTTCATCAGGTTGCCGTAGAAGTTCAGGTACTCGCGCTTCATCCCGGCGTTGTCGAGCGTGCCGCCGCCCTGGTTGAAGGCCGCCAGGAACTCGCGCTGCACCACCGGCTTGGTGGAAAGGTCTTCATCCACCGTAGCCGGCAGCCCGATGTCGCCGTGGAACCACGCATCGCCCTCGTAGCCCGCCTTGCGGTAGGTGTTGGGATAGAACAGCACGTCGTGCGGGTTCACCAGCGAGACGATCAGAAAGAACGGCTGCTGCCGTCCCGCCGCCGAGCGCAGGTACTCCAGGACGCCCTCGTTTCCCGCCGCGGCGGCGCCTTCCTGGTCCATGAAGCGGCCGTCGTGGTCCGGCCAGCCGCCGCCCGCCTGGTCGATGTCCTGGTTGGCGCCGGCGTCGGGCGGGTTCCACCGCGTAAAGCCGTACTGCTCCACGTCCTGCGGCGTCCACGGCTGGTCCTTGCCCGGCTTGCTCAGGTGCCACTTGCCCTTGTAGACCACGTTGTATCCCGCCGCCCGCATGACCGTGGCGATGTTGGGCAGGTCCAGCGGCATCTGCACCTGGTCGTACTTGCGGGGGTCGTACATGTCTTCTTCAAGCGTGTACTTCACCCCGTGCTGCGCGGGAAAGAACCCCGTCATCAGGGTGGACCGCGCCGGCGAGCACATGCACGAGTTGGTGAAGGCGCGCTCGAAGCTCACGCCGTGGCGCGCCAGGCGGGTGGCGCCCGGCAGGTTCTCCTCGGCCCATCCTTTGGGAAAGTGCTGGATGGCGCGGTCCTGGTCGGTGATGAACATCACCACGTTCATCCCCGCCATGCTCCGCCCGCCCGCGCCCCGCCTCGCCACCTTCCGCACCTCTTCCGCCAGCGCGCTTCCCCCCGCGCGCGCGGCCTCGAGGAGCTTTTTCCTCTTCAACCCGCGTCCATCGCTTCGCGTGGCCATCGAACGGGTCCTTTCCGGATGAGATGGGGACTGAGGGGACTGCAGGGAGGATGATGCCGGTCGACAGAGTACGATGCGGGCTGCGTCGCGATCAAGGATCACGTCTCCGGCCGCGCCGAAGATACGTCAGTGCGGCGGATCCGGTGCGCGGACGACCTCCGCGAGGTCCGTGCGGGTGTTCACATCCTGGCCCCAGCACCAGATCGCGCCTTCGCGCGCAAGTCCACACGCGTGCGTCTCGCCGCCCTCCAGCGCGGTGAAGCGCACGCCCTCCGCCACGCGGACAGGCACTCCGTCGTCCTCCCAGCAGTGCGCCTGTCCCGCCGCGTCCACCCCGCAGAAGCGGTCGCGGACCCAGGTGATGTCGACGAAGCGCACCCCCGGCGCCACGGCGCGCGGCCCGCTGCACCACGCGCCCATGGTGCAGGCGAAGAAGGAGGGGTTCGATGGTGCCCCGCCGGGCCACGACGGCCGCCTCTCCGCCGCGCCCCAGCACTCCGCGGCGCCTTCCGCCGTCAGCCCGCACGCGGATGATGCCTCCGGGTGCACGCGGACGAAGCGCGCGGCGGACGCCACTCGCGCGGCGCCCACCCGCGGCACCGTGTCGCCCGTGCCCAGCTGCGCGAACCGGTTGGGTCCCTGGCAGAAGGCGCTTCCATCCACCGTGACCGCGCAGATGCTCTGCTGGCCGGTATCCATCCAGTCGGCGTACTGGTGCATCCACGCCAGCCGCTGGCCCGGCGCTACGTCCGTCATCGCCCACTCGCGCTGCCCGCGCACCGGACGCCAGCAGTGGCCCGCACCGGCCGTGGTGATCCCGCAGACGCCGTCCTCCCCCACGCGCAGCGAGCTGAAGCGCATCTCCGGCGCGAACGGCTGGGGATCGAAGCTGCAGACCTCCCCGCTGCCGCATCCCTCCCGCGCGCTCCCGACGTTCTTTCCCCAGCACCAGGCTCGCCCCTCAGTATCCAGCCCGCAGCTTGCGTTGCCGCCGGCGCTGACGGAGCGGAACCGCGTGCCGCCGCCGACCGCGATCGGCTGGCGGCTGGGGGATGCCCAGCAGGTGTTTCCGTGGCCGTGGTGCGAGGGGGCGCAGCTGTCCGGCGTGCGCGCGCCCAGCTCGCCGTGGTGGTTGGTCCCCCAGCAGAACGCCCGCCCGCGCGAGTCCAGCGCGCAGGTGTGGCCGGTCCCCACGTCGACCGACACCCAGCGCTGCGCGGCGGCGGGGCGCGGCATCACCAGCAGGAGCAGGGGGATCAGGGTGCGGACGGATCGCGACGTGGGCATGGGCGAGGCTGGCGAAGGGAGAAGAATCGGTGGATGAGACGCCGCATCCGCCGGACGATGAGCGGCGCGAGATACCCGCCAGGCAGGGGAAATGATCGATTCGCATCCGTGGCGCTTGTATTGCGGCGTTTTGGATGCATATTTACGCAGGCCCCAATCCGGGCCACGCAAGACCTCCCGCCCGCTGGTTCTCTGATGTCCTGGTCCGCCACACGCACCGTTTTCGGCCTTCTCCTCGCCACGGGCGCGCTCACCGCCATGCTGATGGGCCGCGGCATTGCGGGCGAGGAACCCGTCGCCGACGCCCTGCGCCCCGAGGAGAGCGGCGGCGGCGAACGCTCGGCCGCCGCGACGGCGACGGACTCCGCGCAGCCCGCAAAGCCACGCCGGCAGATCGTTCCCGGCGTGGAGGTGGTGGTGAACATCCCCAGCGGGCGGCTGGAGCTGGTGCAGGGCGACAGCGTGGTGCGCAGCTACCCCGTCTCCGTGGGCTCGGCGCGGTACCCCACGCCCCAGGGCAGCTACCTGCTGGCGACGGTGATCTGGAACCCGTGGTGGAACCCGCCGCCGGAGAGCGAGTGGGCCAGGAACCGCAAGCCCACGCCGCCGGGGCCGGGGAACCCCATGGGCCGCGTAAAGCTGCACATGGACGAACTCATCTACATCCACGGCACCACCTCCGAGGGCCGGCTGGGCGCCCCCGCGTCGCACGGCTGCATCCGGATGAGCAACGCGGACGTGGTGGATCTCGCCCGGCGCCTGCACCGCATCGCCTCGCCGTCCATCGGCGACGGCGAGCTTGACGCCATGTCGCGCGCGGGGACGCAGGAGCGGCACACCGTGCTCTCGCGCTCGGTGCGCATGCGCGTGAGCTACCAGACGGTGGAGCTGCGCGGCGACCGGCTGCACGTGTTCCCCGACGTGTACGGCACCTCCGGCGGATTCGCGGCGCAGGCCAACCGCGAAATGGCGCGCGGCGGCCTGGACACGATGCTGGTGCCGCCGGCCGCCATGACGCGCCTGCGGCAGGGCGCCGCGCGCGGCGGCGCCTCGTTCGCGCTCTGGGAGATCCCCACGCTGGTGCCGCTGCCGCCCCTGCCGCAGGCGCCCGCGCGTGAGCGCGGCCCGCGCGTGCTGGGCGAACCCGCGCCCCTGCGTGAGGTCCCGCGCGACACCATCGTCATCGGCCGCGTGCCGGAGTTCGCGGCGCCGCCCTCCGAGCCCGCCATCGACGACGCCCCGGTCGACGAGCCGCCGCCCGTCCAGCCCTGAGCCGTCTCAAGAAACGGATTGGCCTCACACGGAGTCAGCGGAGTTTTTCTCTGCTGACTCCGTTGGTTTTGTGTGATACCAACTCCGCGAAAGACTGCGTCTAGAAGCTCGCTGTCATTCTGAGGGAGGCGCCGCGTGAAACCGTCTTCACGCTCCAGACCGTGGCGCCGACCGAAGAATCTTTATCGGGAACGGGAGAGCCACTCGCGTCGAAACCGACGTAGCCGACAGGATCGTGCGCCCATCGTAAAGATTCTTCGGTCGGCGCCAGGCTTCTCAGCGAGAAGAAAAGCGTCGCGCGGCGCCTCCCTCAGAATGACACGGTCCGCCAGGGCCACAGTTTGATCGGTGCTCGTTTTCCGTATTCAGTGCGCGGCGCTTCAGCCGAAGGCGCGGAGCTCTGCGGCGCGGGTGAAGACGGCGTAGGCCTCGGCCAGCGCGCGGTCGGCGTCGGGGCCGCCGGCTTCGGGAGGGAGGGGGCCCAGCTGCCGCAGCACGGCGTCGGGGACCGCCGGCGCGCGCGGGGAAAAGGTGAGCGACGCCATCTCCCCGCCCGCGCGCCAGAAGTCCGCCGGCGCCGGCGCTTCCGTCGCTGCTTCAGCGGGCGCGGCATCCGGCTCCGCATCCACCGGCGCCTCTTCCTCCACCGGCTGCGCAGCGCGAAGCTCGCGGAGGCGCGCCAGCAGGTCGTCGCGCGCGCGGCCGCGCCAGGTGAGCACCAGGAACGGGTCCGTATCGAACGCCTCGGCCAGGATGTAGTAGGTGGCCGCCACGTGCTTGCACGGGTTCACCGGGTCCGGGCACGAGCATTCGGACCGCAGCTCCGTTCGCCGCGACGGAAAGAGCGACAGCCCGGCCGCCGCGAACGCCTGCTCCACGTCGCGCGGCATCTCCCCCGCCAGCAGCGCCGCCAGGAACAGCGCCTGGTCCGCCAGCGCCGTCTCCGCCCGCCCCCACTCCACGTCGGTGAACGGGGTAAGGCGGATGAGGACTTCGTACGGACGCGGCCGCGATCCCTGCACCTTTGCCGTCACCGCGCCGGGCTTCACGCGCAGGTCCATCACCTGGCCGCTGCGGGCGTAGCTGCGGCCGCGCGTCAAACGCCCCGCATCCGCCACCTCCTTGAGCGCGGCGATAAAGCGCTGGCTCCACCACGTCTCGCCGATCTCGCCGCGGGTGCTGCGCGCCTTGATGCCATCCTTGGCCTGGCGGCGCGGGCCGCCGAACTCCCACCAGTCGCTCATTGCCCCCTCACTCCGCCACCGCGTCCGCGGAGAGCGCGACCACGCGCCGCAGCTCGTCCGTCGAAAGCTCCGTGAGCCAGGCCTCGCCGGTGCCCAGCACGCTGCCGGCCAGCGCCTTCTTTTCTTCGATCACCTGGTCGATGCGCTCCTCCAGCGTCCCCGCGCAGATCAGCTTGCGCACCTGCACGTCGCGCCGCTGGCCGATGCGGAAGGCGCGGTCCGTGGCCTGGTCCTCCACCGCGGGGTTCCACCAGCGGTCGAAGTGGATCACGTGGTTGGCGGCCGTCAGGTTCAGCCCCGTGCCGCCGGCCTTGAGGGAAAGGAGGAGCACAGGCGGCCCGTCCGCGCCCTGAAAGCGGGCCACCAGCGCGTCGCGGTCCGCCTTGCGGGTGCCGCCGTGCAGGAACGGGATCTCGCGCGCGAACCGCTCCTGCAGCCGCGCCTGCAGCATGCCCCCCATCTCCGCGAACTGGGTAAAGACCAGCGCGCGGTCGCCCACCTGCAGCACCTCGTCCAGCACCTCTTCCAGCCGCTCCAGCTTCCCCGAGCGCCCGGCCAGCGCCGAGCCGTCGCCCAGCAGCTGCGCGGGGTGGTTGCACGCCTGCTTGAGCCGCAGCAGCATGGAAAGCACCAGCCCGCGCTGCTGGATGCCGTCGCTCTGCTCGATGCGGCGCAGCATGTCGTCGACGGTGGCCTGGTACAGCGACGCCTGCTCGCGGGTAAGGTTGCAGAAGACCTTCATCTCCTGCTTTTCCGGCAGGTCCTGGATGATGCCGCGGTCCGTCTTCAGGCGGCGCAGGATGAAGGGCCCCGCCAGCCGCCGGAGCTGCGCCGCGCGATCCGCGTCGCGGTAGCGTTCGATGGGGAGTGCGAAGCGCGCGCGGAAGTCGCGGGCCGAGCCCAGCAGGCCAGGGTTCAGGAAGTCGAGAATCGACCACATCTCCGACAGCCGGTTCTCCACCGGCGTGCCGGTGAGCGCGATGCGGCGCGGGGCGCGGAAGGAGCGCACCGCCTGCGCCTGCCGCGCGGCGGCGTTCTTTACGTTCTGCGCCTCGTCCAGCACCACGCGCCCCCATTCTACCGCGCCCAGCTCCTCGCGGTCGCGGGCAGCCAGCGCGTAGGTCGTGATGACCAGGTCGCTGCCGCGCACCGCCTTGCGCAGCGCGGGCCCGCTCAGCCGCTCGCCGCCGTGGTGCACGTGCACGCGAAGCCCGGGCGCGAAGCGCGCCGCCTCGCGCTGCCAGTTGCCGACCAGCGACATGGGGCACACCAGCAGCGTCGGCAGCGTCTTTTTCCCCTTCGCCGGGCGGAGCGGACGGGCGAGGAGGAGGGCCAGCAGCTGCACGGTCTTGCCGAGCCCCATGTCGTCCGCCAGGCAGGCGCCGAGCCCCAGCCCGTCCATGAAGGCCAGCCAGGAAAGGCCGCGCGCCTGGTACGGCCGCAGCGTCCCTTCGAACGACGCGGGCACTTCAACGGGCTGCACCCGCGCGTCCGCCGCGGCGGCCAGCAGCTCGCCCAGCCACCCCTCCGCCTCCACCGCCTCGACCGGGAGAGCGGTGTCCGCCCCTTCCGCGCCGGCGGCCAGGCGCAGGAGATCCGCCGCCGTCATCTCCCCACTGGCGCCCTGCTCGAACAGGCGCAGCGCGGCGGTCATCTCCTCCGGCCGCAGCTCCACCCACTGCCCGCGAAAGCGCACCAGCGGCACCTTGGCCTGCGCCAGCGCGTGGAACTCGTCCGCGGTGAGCGCCTGCCCGCCGATGGACGCCTGCCAGTCGTACGCCAGCAGCGTCTCCAGCCCGAAGCGTCCATCCGCCGCGCTGGCCGGCGACGAGGTGGCGCGGGCCTTCAGCTTGAGGCCCAGCCGCGCCGCCGGCCCGTTCCACCACGGCGGCACCCGCACGCCGAAGCCCGCCTGCGCCAGCACCGGCGCGCCCTCGCGCAGAAAGCGGTAGGCGCCCTCCGCGTCCATCGTCATCCCCGTCGGCCGCGCCCCGCGCAGCGCGGGCTGAAGGCCGGGGACCAGCCGCAGGGCGCGTCCCAGGTCTTCCAGCAGGCGCTCCTGCGGCTGCTCAAGCGTGCGGCGGAACACCTGCAGCGCGCCGCGTGCCCGCCACACCTCTCCCGCGGGCACCAGCAGGCTGGGGTCGTCCACCGCCTGCAGCAGGAACTCCAGCCGCCACGCGTCCAGCTTCGCCCCGGCCTCCAGCTGCTCCGCCGCCGCTTCCTCGCCCGCGGCGGGATCGACGGGCGGAGTGAGCTGAAAGCAGGTGCGGATGCCGCTCGCCGCCGCCGGGGCTAGCGCGCGGCTCCACGCGGCCAGCGCGGCGTGCATCCGCTCCCACCCGGGCCCGCTGACGCGCGGCGCTTCCTCGAAGGCGAACAGCGCGTCGCGCCATGCCTCCGCCGGCGCGCGCTTCTCGCCGCGGCGCGGGGCGGGGACGGGGATCTCCTCCACGCCCTGCCGCACGCACGCGTCCGTCAGCGCGTCCAGCGCGCGCGCCGCCACGTCGTCCGTCGCGGCGCTGGGGGCGTGCGCGGCGCAGACGCCGGGCATGGCGCGGCGCAGCGTGGCCACCCGCTCACCCTCTCCCTCGGCGATGAGCAGCGGACGCCAGCGCGCCACCCAGCGGCCGCCATGCGCGGGCTCCAGCAGCGGGAGCACGCGGCCGCCCGCCACCAGTTCCAGCGCCAGCGTGGCCACCTCGCCGAACCAGCGCACGCTGTCGCCCAGCACCACGCCGTCGGGCGGCTCCGCGGGGAGCGCCAGCAGCAGGTCCAGCGCGTCGGATGCCTGCAGCGACAGCACCTCCACCGCCCAGGCCTCCGCACCGCTCTCCGCGCCGGCGCCCTCCGGCGCCACGTGGGCCAGGTGCGGCGACGCGAGCGGCGCCCGTCCGCGGGAGGGCAGGTGCAGGGTGATCTCCCCCGTCCCGGCGGCGCCCGCGGGCCCGCGCTCCCCCAGCGCCTCGCGCAGCTCCCGCGCGCTCGCCGCGAACGGATGCGGCCGCGGCGGCCGTGGCCTGCGCCCGCGCGGTGGGGTGAAGGATGCGAGGCGCTGGGCCGATTCACCCCACAGGTGCAGGCCGAACGGGCTCCAGCAGGCGTGTACTGCGATCACGCGAATTCATCGGATGGAAGCCAGCCGCGGGCACCTCCCACAGCGAGCGCACAATGTACACTTGTGGATGTGGAAGATGGAAGACGTTCCACGTGCGGCAAAAATACCTGGATGATCTGCCGAATCGCTGGAGTCCTTTCAGCACGAGCAGTTGAAGCCCCGTTCGGCGACGCGTCAGCGGCGCCGAACGGGGCTTGTCGCTTTCCCGGTAGTGGGTCAGTTTGAATTCAACAGGTCAAGCAGGTCGTAAATCGTCCAGATTCGGTCCGTCAGTCCGGCGCGCATCCCCGGCGTAGTCGGCACGCCCTTGGCC